>JAJYYU010000003.1 GCA_021800515.1 Microcaldota archaeon | reverse complement strand
CATATGAAACTCCTGTTGAGTTTATGAATGACAACTTGTACATTGCAGGGTCTGTTATGAATGAGAAGCTCTGTCCAGGCATTAGGTTTGCTGATGCCTTTGTTCCTCCATATATTATTATGCTGTATAACTGGTTAGGAAGTGCATTTGAGGTTGCTGTCTGTGTTGTAGTTGTGTTCATCCATAAGATCTTTGTGTACCAGTCAGGGTTTCTTGTTTGGTTGAATACTTGGTTGTTTGTTATATTCTCTATTCCTGAATACAGCTCTATGTTTGCGTATTTCTGGTATGAGTAAAGACCTGCGAATGTGCTTTTCACATCAACTGCTAATGTATGTCCTGAAATGTTGTATGACTGCAATCCAGGTGACTGTGATGTGACCTTTTCTAATTGGCCGTTGTAGTAAATGTTCAATGATGCAGGGCTGATTCCTGATGCAGGCTGTCCTAAGTCTGTCAGTTCAACTGTAAAGTTGCCTGCTGAGATGTTCTTTCCTACATATACTGTTGATGCAGGTGCCAATGCTGTTGCAACTTGCAGTTTGCCTCCTGATATTGCCTTTGTTGTTGATGTTACGCTGTTTGAAGGTGCTGTTATTACTTTTATTATTGTGTAGTTCTGTCCCAATAATGAGAATGTTGCATTGTTTGCATTCATGTAGTTTCCTGATGATGGAGTAAAGTTTGCTGCGATGTATTTGTTGAATACTATCTGGTATGCGCCGTTTGCATCCATTAATTGCAAGGACTTTGAATGCTGATTGTATACAGGTACTCCTGTCAACCACAAGTATTCAGACTCTCCGCTTGTTCCTGCATTATTTTCTAAGCTTGCAAGATTTGTTGATGTAACTCTCAATAAGTTGTCTCCTGTGCTGTTTGTAAATGATGAGAATGTTACTCCTCCTCCATTTGTTCCTGCTGAAACTGTTGTATTCATAGGCACTCCTGATGATACATATGGAGAGAATACAGGTGATGCTGATGTGTTGTAATTAGTATTATAATATGCGTCTCCTGATGTGTATGTTGCCAAGTACTTTGTTGCTGATACAGGTCCGACCTTCACTGCTCTGTTAAGAACTGATCCAATCAGTGCTTGGAATGAGTATGTTCCTGATGGTCCTGTTGAAACGCTTGTTGAATTAATATATACTGCCTGATTTGACAATGAGTATTGTGATGGGGATGCTCCAAGAACCTTTGCTGCCTGTGTTGCGTTTACAGATGCTGTAACCGGAACGCTTGTGTATGCAAGGTTTCCAATCGCTGCTGCAATGTTTGCTGCTGCAACTCCATCTGAAGGCTTTGCTCCAGAACCTACGACAATCTGCACTACCGGTTGCCCGCTATTGCTTATTATAGGAATATTCTGGAATGAAACTGAGCCTGCGAATGCAAGGCCTACTCCTAACAATGTTGCTCCTGCCACGACAGCGGCAATTTTCTTTACGTTTGCACTTTTCATTTTATCACATAAGTTTAAAATTATTATTCAGCTTAACTTAAATAATAGTTGAAAAGTATTTAAAGACTACTATTTTAATAATATTTTTTTTATAAAAAAGCTTTTATATTTCGTTGATTGTCTATGTTGATATTTACTATCAACGCATCTTTTCCTCATTCTTTCTTTTTAATGCAAAGCTACATCACTGTATACAAAGCATAATTTTTTATAGCAAGGGTTAAATAATTATTTAATATAACTTAGTTATAAAATTATAACCAGATTATAAATAAGTTTAGATTTTTACAGATTGATTCTTATGGATAGGGATAATAAAATATATAAAAAAAAGTATGGATTTAAAAAAAACATTAATTATATTAAAAAAATAAATATAGGGCTTAATGAAGAAATAATACGCAAAATTTCTGAAATAAAAAAAGAACCTAAATGGATGTTGGAAAAACGGATTGCAGCATATAATATTTTTAAGAAAATGAAGCTGCCAGAATGGGGTCCAGATCTGACAGAACTTGATCTGGATAGTATTTATTACTATGTTTCTGCACATAATGCAAAAGCTAGAAAATGGGAAGATGTACCAAAAGAAATCAAAGATACGTTTGACAAGCTGCAGATACCCGAATATGAAAAAAAATTTTTTGCAGGTGTTGAAAGCCAATTTGATTCAGAAGTAATATACTCAAACATACGGAAAGAGCTTGAATCTCAAGGCGTAATATTTACAGATACGGATACTGCTGTACAAAAATATCCAGAAATAATAAAAAAATATTTTGGCACAGTAATTCCTGCAAATGATAATAAATTTGCAGCATTGAACACAGCTGCATGGAGCGGAGGAACCTTTCTTTTCGTTCCAAAAAATGTAAAGCTTACAATCCCTCTTCAGGCATACTTTAGAATAAATGCAGAGAATATGGGACAATTCGAAAGAACTCTGATTATTGCAGATGAAGGAGCAGAAGTCACATATATTGAGGGGTGCTCAGCCCCTGTATACTCAACATATTCATTGCATTCCGGTGTTGTAGAAATTATTGCAAACAAAAAATCACATGTAAGATATATAACAATACAAAATTGGTCAAAAAATATATATAATCTAGTAACACAACGTGCAATTGCAAAGGAAGACGCGCATGTTGAATGGATTGACTGCAACATTGGAAGTAAAGTTAATATGAAATATCCTGCAATTTACTTAAGCGGCAAAAATTCTGTTGGAGAAATAGTGTCAGTAGCAGTTGCCAAGAATAATCAGGTATTTGACAATGGAGGTAAAATATTTCATCTTGCTCCGCACACAACTTCAAAAGTAATATCAAAAAGTATAAGCATTGGTAGTGGGTCATCAACATTTAGAGGTAATTTATTGGTTTCTGAAAATGCAACAAGTTCAGTTTCATTCCAAAAATGCGATTCGTTGATGATTAGCAAAGAGTCCTCTGCTAATACCTTCCCTTATATTAAAATAAATAATAGCGAATCAAATATAAATCATGAGGCATCAACAGGTAGGATTAATGATGATGATATTTTTTATCTGATGTCAAGAGGATTCAGTGAAGAGGATGCAATAACGCTTATATTACTTGGATTTATTGATCCTTTAGTTAAAGAACTGCCTTTAGAATATAGCATTGAGCTAAGGAGGCTTTTGAAGATAGACAGTAAAAAGATGATAGCATAAAGGTGATTTTATAATTACAAGGGAGTTAGATAATATTAATGTTAATGAGTCAGAATATGAATTATTTAAAAAAGAGGAAATAAAAATAGACTGGAATAGCATAGAAAAAAAGACAATTAAAACTAGATTTATTGATATACCTCTGAATGAACTAAAAAATATTTTAAAAATAAAGCAGTTACCATTATTTGATATAGTAATAAAAAATAATGAAATCCTAGCTGACAAGAATCTTATGAATGATATTTCTGTAGTTGCTGGCAAAGAGGAAATTAATAATGTAGAGAGGTATGATGAAGTTGATAGACTATTAGTTATTAACATACCCCAGAATCTAAAGCACCTTAATATACTAAGCTTTAATGCAACAAATATTTACATTAAATTTGTGCTAAAAAAGAATTCTGAATGTGAATTATTTGAATATAATTCTGGTAATACCCAAAATAGGATTACAAATCTTTTCTATCTTGGAAAAAATTCAAAAATCAAAATAAATTTATTTAATTATCAACAAAATAATGATTCAGAAGTTAAGCACTTTACTGTGATGAGTGCAGATTCTGAAGTAGTATTTAATTCTATATATGCAGGAGGTATAAACACAATTGCAAGAAATACTTTTGATGGAAATTTAAATACTAATATAGAGATAAATGGATTGGTGATAGGAAGCAATAACCAAAAATTTGATATAAGTTCTAATATCCTGAACCATAAAGATAATTCAAAAAATAATATTAATTACAAAACAATAATGTCTGATAATTCTATTTGTTTCCTAAAAAGTATGCCAAGGGTATTTAAAAATGCAAAAAATAATGTAATACATATAAGCCATAAAGGGATTATAAACAACAATGCAAAAATACATTCTATGCCTTTCATGATTATAAAAGAAAAAGAAGTTAATGCAACTCATAGTTCATCAATTTATAAACTTGATGAGGATGCAAGATTTTATATGAAATGTAGAGGCATTAATAAACAAAATATAAACAAATTTATAATTAAAGAATTTGCATTTTCAGACTTAAAACAGGAGTATGCGGATAATTATAGGTTTGTTGAAGAAAAGATACTTAAAATGATTAAATGAAACAAAAAAACTACGCTGTCAACAATATAAAATTTGAGATTGAGGAACTTCTCCCCGCAGTTAGAGCAGGTGCTACAAAAGTAATGACAAATAAATACAGGTTAAAACAAGAGGAAGTTGCTATGCTGCTTGGGTTAACACAGGCTGCAGTAAGCAAATATATAAATGATAAATACTCTGAAAAAATTAAAAATATTGAGAGAGGATTTGACAAAAAAATATTAGATAAATTAGTGAGGTATATGGTTATGGGAGACGCAGGCAAAGCAAGAAAGACCATATGCAAAATCTGCAAGAATTCATATCCGATATAAAATATGCAACTTAGTACAAATAGAACAAGTAGATGGTTAAATGAGCGAATTGATAATAAAGAATTTTAGCGCGGGCATAAATGATAATAAAATAATATCTGAAATAAACCTTAGGATTAAAAGTGGTGAGATTCATATTATAATGGGACCAAATGGGTCAGGAAAAACTACATTCGCAAAAGCGATTATGAAATATCCAAAATTAAAGACAACTGGAAATATTATCCTTGATAGAAAGGATATAACTAGATTATCTACTGACAAAAAAGCAAAACTTGGCTTATTTTTGCAATTCCAAAACCCCTCTGAAATAAGTGATGTAAAATATATAAACTTCCTTTATAATGCATATACTTCTATTAAAAAGGGAGGAAATATAGAGAATTTAGAAAAAGAAATAGAGATCAATCTAAAAAAGTTGGATCTAAAAAAAGAGATTATTGAGAGGGATCTTAATTTTGGATTTTCAGGAGGAGAAAAAAAGAAGATGGAGATAATGCAGATGCTTACTTTAAATCCTAAGTTTGCAATCCTTGATGAGCCAGACTCTGGCCTTGATGTAGATGCAATAAAAAATATAGCTGAAATTCTAAATGAATCCATAAAAAAGAAAAAATTAGGAGTAATACTAATTACTCATTACAATAAGATAATTTCATATATAAAACCAGATTTTGTACATGTATTGGTTAACGGCAAAATTGTTGCGTCGGGCAAGAAAGATATTGCAAAAGAAATAGAAAGGGAAGGATTTGGGAAATATATAAAAAAGTAAAGTGTAAATATGTACGATGTAAATAAAATCCGGGAGGATTTTCCAATATTAAAAATAAAAGTCAATGGAAAAAAGCTTGTTTATTTTGACAATGCAGCAACAACGCAAAAACCCATTCAAGTAATCAATAAAATAAAATATTACTATGAAAACTATAATTCTAATATACATAGAGGGATATATAAAATAGCAGAAACAGCAACAGAAAAATATATTGAATCAAAGACAAAATTTGCCAAATTTATAAATGCGGGGTCAATTGAAGAAATTGTATATATGAGGAATACCACAGAGGCAATAAATTTTGTTGCACTAGCATTCGGAAATGAAGTAATAAAGGAAGGGGACCATATATTAATTTCAGAGGCAGAGCACCACAGCAACTTACTGCCATGGCTATGGCTAGCAAAAAGAAAAAAAGCACACTTAGATTATATAAAGCTTAATAAAGAAAAAACAGGGCTGGATATTGAAAGTTTTAAAGCGCATCTTGAAAAGGAACCAAAGATAACGGCCGTATTTCATGCATCTAACGTGCTCGGCTCGATAAATGATATTAAATATATAACACAGCTTGCCCATAAAAAGAATAGCACAGTCCTTATTGATGGCGCACAATCAATACCTAATATAAAAATAGATGTAAAGGACATAGGGTGTGATTTTTTTGCTGCATCTGCGCATAAAATGATGGGTCCTGCAGGAATAGGTATTCTCTTTGCAAAAAAATCTGTTTTGGATAATATTAAGCCATTATTTGGGGGAGGAGAAATGGTAAAACAGGTTAATAAGTACTCATGCACATTAAATGATTTACCTTGGAGATTTGAATCAGGTACTCAGAATATTGAGGGTGCAATAGGCCTTGCAGGCGCTATTGACTACATTAATAAAATAGGTATAAATAATATAAGAAAGCATGAACAGAATCTTTTAAAATACGCTTTTGATAAGCTAAATGACATAAATAACCTTGAGGTATTTGGAGGGAATGATGAAAAAAATAAAGTAGGGATAATATCCTTTGCGATAAACAAGGTCCATCCTCATGACATCGCATATCTTTTTGATAAAGAAGGAATAGCAATACGTGCTGGCCATCATTGCGCAATGCCTGTTGTATCTGAATTGTCAAAGGAGCATTCGATATCTAGGATGAGCTTCTATTTGTATAATACTATAGAGGAGGTAGATGCAGCAGTGGATGCAATAAATAAAATAAAAAATAAATTTAATATTAGGTGATTTTTTGTCTTATGATATTTACGCGGAAAAAATAATACTAAATTATGAGCATCCTCATAATAAAGGCATATTAAAAGGTGCAAATACACATTTTAAGGAATACAACCAAGTCTGTGGGGATGAGATAGAGGTTTATATAATAATTAATAATAAAAAAATAAAAGATGTTAAATTTATAGGGCGAGGATGCGCAATAAGCATGGCTTCTGCGAGCATGATTACGGATTTCATAAAAGGCAAAAGCATTAAAGAGATAGAGCAATATAATGGGGATATAATCAAAAATATTTTAGGAATAGATCCAGGTCCAGTAAGAATGAAATGCGCAACATTGAGTTTACGAGCGATTAAGGAAGCAATTGAAAGATATAAAATTAAAAAATAGTATATAATCCAGCTTAATCTAATATAAGGATTATGCCAAAATTAGGGCAATTAAGATTATTTCAGCAAATCTTTATTAAATGCATATCCTATTGTAAAATATATTAGTTTTGCTGCAAGGACATTTGGCGCTATAAACCCTGGAATAGGGCTAAGTTCGACAAAATCCATTCCTATAACCTGTTTTTTAGAAAGGACCATTCTCAATATCTCTTTTAGTTCATAGAAGGACAATCCATCAGGCTCTGGTGTTCCTGTGCTAGGCATTTGGCTAGGATCAAGTACATCAAAATCTACGGATAGATATATTTTATCCTTTGTATTTTTTATTATGATTTCAGAGATCTCCTGAAGGCTCAGCCCGTGCATGTCCTTTCTAAATAATATGCTTTTGTAAAAATCCATACCTTCTTTTTGAATGCTTCTTATACCAACACTGTAATGCTCTGTTATTTCATTGACCCTTGCGATAACACAGGCATGGGAATAATTTGAGCCGGAGTATTCATTCCTAGAATCAGAATGCGCATCGAAATGCAGGTAGGTAAAATCTTTTTCAAATTTTGCAACTGAAGTTACGGCACCTATGGATACTGCATGATCCCCCCCTAGGACTATAGGTATTTTCTGGTCCTGCAAAATAACATCTACCTCTTTCTCTATCCTATTTGCCATTGCTTTCGGGGAGTTAACATCAGGTTCAAGTTCTTCTGTTGTGTATATATTTATATCATTTATATCAATGTCAAGCTCTTCATTATATGGCTCAAGAACTCTACTAGCGCTTATTATCTCATGCGGGCCGTCTCTGGTACCTGCCTTATAGGATGCAGTTGAATCATAAGGAACAGGAAGAATAACTATTTTTGCTTCTTCATATTTTGGCGCAGAGCCAAATAAGGTATATGGAGGCAATGAATGCAATATTTTCATAAGACCACTAGAATTATCCTATATATTTTTTATTAATTTATTATACAATTTTTCTGCCACAAGTACCATTTACCCTCATCATTATTATATTTATTTACATAACTATAAATACATTGCCCACTTCCATTCATACAATGGAAAAACTTATTCAGCCCGTAATTAAATTAGTAAACTCATTATTAAATTAAAAAAACAGATTAAATTAGTATTATAGATAGATAAGTTTAAAATTTGCCAGATAGCAGGATTTAATGAAGATTGCATTTATTTACGACAGCGCATATCCCTGGTTTAATGGGGGTATTGAAAGACGCAGGATGTTGATAGCAAAAAAATTTGTTGAAAATGGCGATGAAGTTCATTATTTCACAATGTTTAGAAAAGGCATGCCTGGCTATGAATTCAAATATGACAAAATATATTTTCACTGCGTAGGAAATGCAACAGACGAATCAAAAATGTATGTTAATGGACGCAGAAACATTACATGGGCATTGAAATTTGCATTTTTGCTTTTATTCAAACTTGGCAAATATAAATTTGATATAGTAGATGCTGATGCCATGCCGTATCTGCATCTTATGCCTACAGCAATTTATTCAAAGCTTAAAAAAGCGAAATTTATAATTTCCTGGGCAGAGGTATGGGATGAAGAATATTGGATGAGTTATGCAGGTGGCATTATAGGCAGGATAGGCTTTTTTATTGAGAAACTGTCCTCAGGGTTGTCAGAGTATCATATAATGAATTCGTCAAAAACAAAGACAGAATTCACAGAGTTATTTGACAACAGTAATAAAAAGATTGCAATTTTTCCTTGCGCAATAAGCAGCGAGGAGATAGTTAAAGCTAACTTATCTGGCGCCGCAAGCATTGGCATAAAATCAAGTAATTTATTTGTGGCTATAGGCAGGCTTATACCTGAAAAAAGATTTGATTATGCAATAGAAGAAATATATAGAACAGAAGCACGACTTGAAATAATAGGTAGTGGACCTGAAAGCAAAAAACTTACAAAACTTGCAGAGAGGCTTGGTCTCGGCAAAAGAATAATATTTAAAAAGAGATTACGTAGAACAGAAATGATAAATGTTATAAAGTCTAGTGCAGGTATGCTTATGATGTCTGAACGTGAAGGGCTTTCGCTTGCGACACTAGAGGCAGTCGCATTAAGAGTACCTGTAATAATCACAGAGACTACAAACCTACCTCGTGAAGTAAAGAGATTATGCATACAGGTAAAAAGGAAAGAATTGCATTCTGTAATAAACAGAATAGTTAAGAATAACTCAGTATTTGCAAAAGAGGTTAATAGCAAAAGTGAGGAAGCGATTGAAAATTTCTCTGATAAGAATACCATAATGGTTTACAGGAATCTGACAAGAAGCAGAGAATACAAGTAATACATACAGGATATTGGTGAGGACATGCTTGAGATAAAACCTCCTGGAAAAATCCAGGGCAATGGAAAGAAACTGTTTTTGGGCGGAAGCATTGAGCTTGGTAAGGCAACAGATTGGCAGAGGAAGGTAGTCTGCATGCTCAAAGATACTGATCTAACAATACTCAACCCAAGAAGAGAGAATTGGGGCAAATGGGAGCAATCAGTAGAAAACCCTGAGTTCAGAGCTCAAGTCGAATGGGAATTGTCCTCGCAAGAAATAGCAGATAGGATACTTATGTATTTTGAGCCGGGCACGCTGTCCCCAGTCAGTATGGCAGAGCTCGGCTTGTTCGCCAAAACCGGCAAATTAGTAGTTGTTTGCCCTGATGGATTTTGGAGGAAAGGAAATATAGATATAATATGCAGGAGATATGGTGTAAGACAATCTGGTTCAATAGATGATGCAATTGAACTGATTAAAAAAGAATTAGTAGAATAGCAAGATATCAACAATCAACAAATAAAATAATAAATAAGTTTACAGACTATATATAAACAACAAGTGATGGAATGATTCCAAATTTAGATCCAAAGGCAATAAAAAGCATGATGAATAGAATGGGTATGAAAAGCGAAGATATAGATGCTATAAAAGTGATAATAGAATGCACGGATAAAAATATTGTAATATCAAATCCAGAAGTCATGAAAATAGAGATGCAGGGGAATACTAGTTTCCAGATATCTGGAAATGTTTCTGAGACTGGAAAATCCATAGAAATTGAAATCAACAATGATGATATTAACCTCATAGCAGAGAAAACAGGCATCTCTGACAGGGATAAAATCATAGATGAACTAAAAAAGAACAATGGAGACGTCGCACTTACTATAATAAATCTTACTCAAAATTAATGTAAAATAGGAGTGCTGAGCTGAAGCTTAGTACATTTTATAAGCTTGCGCATAAGGGATACTATTTATAAGCTTTATATTTTCCTGCTCTATTATATTATTATCAATTGCATAGGAAACAGACTCATGCCCAACTATATTCGCTGAAATAATCTCATCAGAATGAAGAGATTCGGACAGGTTGTATTTATTATCTATCAGCTTACCTTTGTAAAAATTATTGTACTCCTTTATATTCAATTCAATGCCGTCCTCTACAATGACTTCATCTATAAGAATTTGATCGCATAGCGCAAGTATCTTCCCATTTTCAGTATCATGCACTTTTATAAACATCATTGAATCAGCCGTATTTGTAGAATAATATAGTTGTAGACACATACATGAAGCCATACCATATAAGGAATATTCCTCCATATATTATTGATTTGTATATTGCAAATGCGCCAAGGATGAACAGTACTGAAGAAAATGAAAGCTCAAGTTTTGTAAGATTTACTGACTGAAGGAAACTCTTATTCGGCATTATAGTACTTCTACTCCATAAATCTATATTCTTGTTGAAAATAGCATATATTGCCGCCTTTGTCCTTATAATTATTAAGGCAAAGTTAAGCAAGAATATCATAAGCCCTTTTTTTAAGGATTTAAAATATATTTTTGTAAGAATCACAGGGAAGAACAATGATATAGTGAACCCGAAAAGCCCGAGCAGTTCCAGTTTGTAGTTGAGCATTTTAAGGTTAAACAAATCCTGTGGAGGGATCTTTACAAAAGGTATGTAAAATACAACAAATATTGAAAGGACTGTAAAGAGCAGCAGCATTACTGAAAGATAATTAAGGCCGAATCCATGGCTGATATAATCAAGCTTTGACACAAGAGGAAGATTCTTTGTCTTCTTGCTGCGCACTACATATCTTAGGAACTGGTTGTCGCCATAGTTATATCTTATCTGCTGCTTGACAAGAGCTGAAAATTTCGTTATAGGCTTGCCTACTGCATATATTTTTTCAGTAAATATACCCTTATAATTATGCACATCTGACTCAAAACTAAAGAATGTGTCTTCTATCACATTATTAGGGAAGCCTCCTATTTCGTCAAGGACAGACCTTCTTATTATCCCACAGGAGCCTGCGAATATAGCAGTGTTATTGATGGCCCTTGCAGGCTGTATGAAATGGAAAAAGAATGCATCAAAGAGGTCAACTGAATCAGAGAATAGGCTACCTTTAGAGTATCTTTTCTGAGTCTGTACAAATGAAACTGACTTGTCCCTGAAATAAGGTACAAGGTCATTGAGGAAATTCTTGTTCTTCAAATATTCATCGTAGTCAAATATCGCTATAAGGTCGTCTTTTGAGTACTTGAGGAAATTGTTGAGGGCACCTGCCTTGAAATTGGTGTTCTTTTTCCTATGTATATACCTAATATTGTTTTTATTACAAAAGTCTTTCAGCTGCATTGATATGCTTTGATTTGTAGAATCGTCCGAAAGAAAAAAGTGCAATTTGTTTTTAGGGTAGTCCATCTTCAAGAGCTCTGTATAATTTGTTTTTATTATGCTAGGATCCTCATTATACGCAAGCAGTACAACGCTGACACTCGGCATGCTTTTCATAGTCTGCATTGATGAGGCTGCAGCAAGAATTTTTTTCTGGTATTTGCTGTAAAAAAAGGAATTATAATAAAACATCCCTATTGTGAAATTAAATACTATTGAAATCAGAGATATTGCAAGAAATAGCCCTGCTAGGACCATTAGCTCTGCATTTCCATGAGCCATAAATATAAGATACGCACTGAAAGCTATGCTCGTAGCCGAAATCAGCAGGAATGTAAAAACTATAAGCATCCTTAACAAAAGGTCTTTTTTTGACTTCATATTTATACATCAGATTGGATATTAATTTCTGTTTTTATTTTAAAACTTTGTTTGCAATTTCTTATTATGTAATTTTGTTAATGGAAATTTTATAATAAATTTAACAGAATTTAATTTATAGTTATGCAATAAAAAACCACGGCAGCACATTTACAACAATTGCAAATACAATTAATATTGTCAATAAATTAATAAATTTCTTGTTTTTTATATTTGTTTTGTATATCCTCCAGCCATCAAGGCCCGGCACAGGAAGAAGATTCACCACTGCTATGAAGAAATTTAATGAGAACAGAAGCGCAAATAAAGTATACGCAAAATACATTGATTTTGCATATGGTGTATTATTAAGGGACTGGTTCTGCGAAAGCTCCACGCCTACAAGGCCTTTGGACTTGTTTGAGGGATCTGCTACTGCTGTAAAGCTATATGACCCTGTGTTTGTTGTAATGTTTACGATGCTGCCTGGCTTATCCTGAGCAGCTGCTGCAGCCACTGCAGAAACATTTGTTATGTTATGGCCGTTCCAAGATATGATACGCATACCTGGAGAGAGTATACTGCTTGCAGGGTAATTTGGCTGCACAGCAGTTACGAACACTCCTGTTGACATGATAACAGGAATAACAAATATAGCTATAAGCAAAGCAGGCACTGAAAAGATAATCATTGAAAGGAAATTCGCAGACGGACCTGCAGATAGAATTTTTGTCTGCCTTGCATTGCTGAGTTTTTTCATCATTTTTTCATCAGGCTCTACATATGCTCCAATCGGTATGAGCCCAAGAAGTACAACTCCGAGAGACTTTACCTTTATCTTGAATGCGTTTGCCAGTATGCCATGGGACAGCTCATGCACTGCTATTATCCCTATTAATGCAAGTATCCCTGCAACAAGAGGAATATCTATGCCTGGTATTATTGGCACAACCCCTGGCACGACATTGAGAGGCGGGGAGTAATGGGAATTTGGTATATTGATTACTTGTAAATATTTATATAGAGAAATGCCTATTTGAGAAAGAGTCGTATAAGTGGAAAATGCAAGAAGTGCAACCATTATACCTGAAAAGCCAAAAACCACTGCAACTGCAAGAAGCACATAAAAGTTGTAACTAAGCACATACTGCTTTATAATTCCTGGGAGAGAGATAGCAAGAGGATTTGCCCCTGAAAGCAAGCTAGAGATCTGAGGTATCTTTATTATTTGGAGCGTCATTACGGAAAGGGCAGGAAGCGCAAGAGAAATGAATATCATTGACATAATGCCTGGCACAAGTATCTTCCAGAGCCTAATGCGGCCGGAATTCCCTTTAAGGAACCTGTATGACATAAGCCCAAAACCAAGGAACATACCCCAGAGCGCCATCGCGTCGAGAAATCCCTTGTACTTGCGCGAAAGATGCTGCATGGTGGCTACGCCTTTCTTTGTCCCGACCATATATATGCCGAAAAACGTGCCATCGAAAGAGCCTAGCCTCTGAATTACAATGCCAAAGCTGACCAGCAGCAGTATTGCGAAAAGCACTTTTGTAAGCAGCTCAAAAAAAGGAAATATATAGTCAAAATAAAGGAGCGCAAAAAAGAGCACTGCTAGCAAGAGTATTGCTATCTTGTTTTTTGTATGCATTGATATACCTGTTTTTATTGATTTTGATTTTTATGCTGTTGCAAGCAAGTCTGCCTATGCATGATGCATCTGGTGCGCAATGATGGATGCAGAGGCGAGAATCATTTGTTGAAGATAGGCCTTTTTGAAACCAGCATAGGGAGGCTTGACCTTGCTTTTGGCATATCCTTGACCACTGCATCTATCTTATCCATAAGAGACTCCAAGTCCATATTATTGTTTGCACCTGTCTCCCTCTCTCTCACAGAGAGCTTGTTCTCTTCGATTTCTTTCTGGCCGACCACGCATATGTACGGGATCCATTCCTCCTCAGCGTTCATTATTTTCTTACTAAGCGTCGACTCTGTATCATCGATGTCTACCCGTATGTTCCTTGCCTGGATCTTTGCAGCTATCTCCTCGCACTTGCTTATGAATTTGTCAGACAATGGCAAGAGCCTTATCTGCGTTGGCGAAAGCCAGAGTGGAAGATGTGGTTTTGAATCCTGAAGCGCAGAGATTTCAAGCAGAGCATATATCACACGCTCAATCGCGCCGCTCGGAGAGCAGTGGAGGACCAGTGGGTACTGCTTCTTGCCTTGGCTGTCAATATACGTCATGTCATACCTCTTGCCATTCTCATGATCTATCTGCACTGTTGAAAGTGCAGTTGCCTTGTCCAGAGAATCAATTATGTTAAACTCGAACTTTGGATCAAAGTATGCATATCTGTAATTCCACATTTCTATCAGAACAGGCCTCTTCAGCTCCTTCACTATACCTTTTATGAAGTCCTGGTGGTCTTTCCAGAAATCCTGGGTGAATCTTATCGCAGTCTCGTATTTCGATTCGTCTATGCCTATTTTCGACAGGACATCCTTGGAAAGCCAGAACTGCCTCCTGAACTCCTCTTCTGCTTGGTCAAGATCAGTGCATATTGTGTGCATATCAGGCATTGTGAAAGCCCTAAGTCTTTTCATGCCGACCAGCTCGCCGCTCTTCTCCCTTCTGAAGCTGTACCTGGTAAGCTCGTAAAACTTGAACGGCATCTGCTTGTATGAAATCACAGTATCTCCTATCAGAAGGAACTGGCCAAAATCTGCTGAAAACCTCAGGAAGAAATCCTTGTCATCAGACTTTACAATATAATGCCTTGATGGAAACCTATTCAAGTACTCATTAAGCGCTTTGTGGCCATAGTCATACATTAATGGAGTCTCAAGCTCAACAGCGCCATATTCGACAGCGGTCTTTGTGACGAATGCCTCAAGAAGCCCTTTTATTAGTCTGCCATTAGGATAAAACCTAAGATTGCCTGAATCTGATCCAGACTCATAGTCGCTGATTCCTAACTTCTTCATAAGCTGTATATGAACAGGAGGCTTTGCATAGACTCTTTGCTTCTTTATTTCATAATCAGCAAATTTTTTAAGGTTTTCATGGCCTGAAAAATCAAAATTGCTGGTCTCTGTCAGCACGCCCTTTTCATCTAATATATACCAGAATGACTTTACCTTCTCCTCCTCCTTCAAGGCCTGCGATTCCCCTTCTGTAGGTGCAGTCGCAGACTGGCTGCTTTCAGGAGAATAGCTTCTTGACTGCTCTGCAAGTGGATGGCCTTTTATATCAATGCTTAACTGCTTGTTCCAACCGAACGGCGCAGAGTATACTTCAAGCCCTGACTGCACTGCAAAGTCCCTCATATGCTTGAATATCTGCAGCGCCTTCTGAGGGCTTTCAAGGGAATTGCTAAGATGTGCAAATGGATATATTGTAATACGTGCGCGCTTGAGGTTTGACATGAAAGAAATTGCGTCTGAAACTGCTTTTTCAGCGACTGCGTTAGTATCATTCTTTTCAATAGAAACTAGAAGGAACAAAGAATCTTCTACCACAAAATCCTTCTCCTCAGATTCCTCATAAACATTAGACTCAGGCTTTATAAGCCTGAATTCTACTTTGTCAACGTCTAATTGCAAAATTTTCATAATACCATCTTATACATCAATATTCATCAATATTACTGCAATAGCAGTAAATTATGAATCGCTATAATATGAATCGCTATAAACAAATATAATTGTTTGCTGATTGCAATGAGTCATGTTTAAATCAACAGCTTTAAATATTTTTTTATGAAATTATATAATTGTTTTTATTATTTGTACAGGCTTTAACGCTTTTGAGTTAAACTAATTAACCTTATAATATATTAATTTATTTGGGTTAATATTTTCTTATCGTTATATCGCCCAAAGCTGAAAAATAAATTAATAATCATAATCGCAAAAATAGAAAATGCTATTTTTATAGAATTAATAGAATTAAAATATTTTATATTTTATAAAAAATATACAACAACTATAACGAAAATTTAATCAAATGATTTTATGGCAAGAATGCATTCCAAAAAACACGGAAAGGCCAAATCAAGAAAGCCTATCATAGACGCCAGCAAAGCTGGAAGCAATGTGGATAAAAAAGAGATAGAAAAAATAATTGTCAATTATGCCAAAAAGGGCATGGCACCTGCGCTTATAGGCGAGACGCTTAAAAAAGAGCACAAGGTCCCATATACAAAGCTCATATTTGGAAAGAGCATCACGCAGATACTTAACGAGAACAATATAAAAACAGACCTGCCTTATGATTTGCTTGATCTGATAAAGAAAGCAGTTAACATGCAAAAGCACCTTGAAAAAAACAAGCAGGACATAAGCAATAAGGTAGTGCTCGCACGGGCGAAGGCCAAGATATGGAGGCTGACAAAATATTACATCAGCAAGGGCATGCTCCCTCAGGACTGGAGATACGACCCTGCAACAGCTGAATTGCTGATAAAACAGAAATAAGTGATTGAATGGCTTATCAAAAAACAGTAGACAAATGGAAGCTTAAAAAATGGTTTTCAGTATATGCACCAAAGGTATTTGAGAACAAGGCAGTATGCGAGATACCTGCAAACAGCGAGAAAGGTGTTGCGGGCAGGAACATAAAAATAGGACTTGATGCACTGACCAACAACGTATACAATTCAAATGCAAATGTGATATTACGAATAACAGATGCTGAGAACGATTCTGCTCACACGGAAATTCTTAGGATAGAACTACTTGACAGCTATATAAATTCAATTGTGAGAAAGGCTCATTCAGCAATCGAAACAAGAATGAAAATAAATACACAAGATAGCAAGGGAATTACAATAAAAGGGATAGTAATAACAAAACAAAGAGTAGCACACACAAAGATAAAGGGGCTGCGCAATGAAGTGAATGCCTTTATAACTCAGTACTGCAAGAATCTTGATTCAGATTCTGTCATTAAGGACATAATAGAAAAGAAAATGCAGTCGCAACTGATAGCAAAGCTAAGAAAAATTGTGCCTATCTCAAAGCTTGAGATTAAAAAGATAGAATTGAATTAATGTTTAGATGATACTTAAATTTTATGGGGCTGCGCAGGAGGTAGGCAGATCCGCGATTGTCCTTAAATTAGATAAAACATTTATGCTTGATTATGGGATAAAACTTGGAACTGAGATCCAGATTCCTGTATCAGAGCCTAAAATTGATGCACTCTTGCTCAGCCATGCCCACCTTGACCATTCTGGAGATGTGCCTGCGTTATACAAGGACCAGGATTTCCCTGCATTTGCAACAAACCCTACTTTCAAGCTTTCTGATCTTTTGTTGAAAGATTCGATAAACATCGCTAAAAAAAACCGAACTAAATCCCAATTCAACAAAAAAAACCTCTCAAAATTCAAAATGATGCAAAGGCCTAAGAGATACCACTCAGAATTTGAATTCGGAAATTCTAGAATCTCATTTCATGATGCAGGTCATGTGTGCGGAAGCGCAATAACACGAATAGAAAATGATGGTAAAACTATTGTATATACAGGGGATTTCAAACTAAGTCATCAGCTCCTTCATAACGGTGCTGAAATCGTAAAAAGCAATGTGCTTATAACAGAATCTACATATGCAAGAAAAAACCATCCTGTAAGGGATGAATTAACAAAGCAGTTTATAGAGAAAATAAAAGAGACTCTTGACAACGGTGGCACTGCCTTGATACCTGCATTTGCCGTCGGAAGGGGTCAGGATATTCTCTCAATGCTCGAAAAAAACAACCTTACGCCGAGAGTCTTCCTTGCAGGCATGATTAAAAAGGCCTCAGGCATTGCCCTAAACCACAAAGAATTTATGAGTAATCCACATCTTCTTGAAAATGCAATGTCCCATGTTGAATTCATTGACAAGAAGCACCAGAAAAGAATCCTTGATGAGCCTGCAATAATACTAACTACTGCAGGAATGCTGAATGGAGGGCCTGTTCTAAAATATATAGACAAACTGCCAAATAATTCCCATATATTCCTAACAGGATACCAAGTCGAAGGCACGAATGGACGGATGCTTATGGATTCCGGTTATATTGTAGACAACGGGGAGAAGAAAAAAATAAACACACCATATACATTCTTTGATTTTTCAGCGCATGCAGACAAGAACGATTTAATTGAATATGCAAAGAAAAGTTCACCAGAAACAATTGTTTGTGTGCACGGAGACAAAGATAATGCTGTTGCACTTGCAGACGATCTTAGGGAACAGGGATTTGATGCATACGCGCCTCAGCTAGGAGAAACTATAAAGATAGAATGATCGCTGCACAGCATGCCTTACCCAAGGGAGAACTGAAATTAGATAATATCTGCAAAGTGATTACCTTAACAAAAAATCTGTGCTTCTTTATTTTAGAGGGTTTGTAATTCATACTCATCATATATAATATAGAGGATATGTAGAGGGTAGAAAAGTGTAAATATCTATTTTGGCGCATAATACATAACACAGTACTTAATAATAAACAAGATGGATCCTATGAACATTAAAAAAACTGCAAAATATGCTGCCATCATTACAACTGCCACCGCGCTGACAATTTCGTCGGCCCTTAGCCAGCAGCTAATACAAAAGAAACCGCCGCAGTTGTTTATCCAAGGAAAAACCACATCAACCAGAAAAATTATAAGCAGTTCATTGCGACTGCAAGGATTCTTGAAAAAAGAGAATAATAAAAATATTTTTGCCATAGAAAATGGGGTAAAAACTCATAATAATGATGTTAATATAGAAAGACAAAAAAAGTCCTATTCCTACTATAATTCAGGAACTCTTAATATATTAAAAGAGAGTGTAATTGATGCAATCATAATAGTAGGAATAAGTATAGGCCTTGCAGAACTTAGGAAAGCAACTATTAGATATATCTCTCGCTGGCTGGATAAGGTATACTCATCAGGAAAGCATTGAATTTATTAATTAATTTGGTACAACTTTTTTTTGAATTTTCAATAATTTATTGAATTAAACAAAAAATATTTAAATATTCTGTTCATATTAATATTATGGAAAAGATAGTAATACGTGTCATTGAAAGGCCAAGCAGCGAAAACCCTGAAAAAATAATAGAGTGGTTTTGCATGGTATTTGGATTGTCAGATAAGGACAACAGCAATGACATAGGGGTTCAAATATTAAAAAAGTTTATAATGAATTCAACTAGCAGTGGCAGTGGGCTTTCAAGCTCTGATCTAAAACTCAGCCCTAGAGTGCCTAAAAGCACTGCAATTTACCATCTAAATAGATTTATAAGCAGTGGGCTTATTGTAAAAAAAGGCAGGAAGTATTATTTACGAGCAACAAACCTTTTGCGTGCCATTGAAGAGATAGAATATGATATCAACAAGGAATTCCAAAAAATGCTAGATACTGCAATAGAGTTTGATAAAATGCTTAACATGCCCAAAAAATCAGCAAGAATTAGGAGGCGATTAAGATGAATAAAAAAGACAATATAGATGCCATTGAGGAAAAAAATGATGAGAAGATAAAAAGCAATGGAGAATCTGATGCTAATGACTCAAAGGTTAATGAAAATGTTACAGAGAACGCTGATCCAAAAGAACAGGTTTTAAGAATTATCGCAGAATTTGACAATTATAAAAAAAGAACCAAAAAAGACATAGACAATGCAAAGATAATAGGTAAGGCAGAGCTTATCAAGAATCTTCTTCCAATTATTGATGAATTTGATCTTGCACTTATGTCGCTTTCGCAAATGCAGGATAAGCTTGTAATAAAAGGAATAGAACTGCTTTATAGCAATTTTATCAGTCAGCTAAGGAAGGAAGGACTTGAAGAAACCGACTCTGATGGCGTCTTTGATCCATATAAACATGAGATAGTAATATCTAAACAAAGTTCAGAGCCTTATGGAACAATCATTGAAGTAGTAAAAAAAGGATATATGTTCAACGGTATAATGCTAAGACCTGCATCTGTAATAATTTCTGATGGAAATGGAAACAAAAAAGATGAAAAAGGAACTGAAAGCGAAAACAAGGCAGAAACAAATAAAAAAAATAGTTAGTAAGTTATTTTCAGTAGTAGAGACTATAAGGCATACGTAGGAGAAAAATAAAACATATAATGCATAAAAATTTGACAGATGAAACGAAAATTGAATATTAAAATATTAAAAAAGTAGAACAGAAAAACAAAAAATAATAAATAAAAAACAAATAAAATAGGTGAGAAAATGAAAATAATAGGAATAGATTTAGGAACATCAAACTCTGCAGCTGCAGTACTTGAAGGAGGAAGGCCTACAATAATACCTAGTGGAGAAGGTGCATCATTATATGGGAAAGCATTTCCAAGCTTTGTTGCATTTACAAAGGATGGCCAAAAACTTGTAGGGGAACCTGCAAGAAGACAGGCTATTGCAAATCCTGATGGCACAGCTTACGCATTCAAAAGAAAAATGGGGACGGATTATATTTATAAATTACATGGAAAATCTTATAAGCCCCAAGAACTTTCAGCTTTTCTGCTGCAAAAAATAAAGGAAGATGCAGAGGCTTTTATAGGAGAACCTGTAAAGAAGGCAGTAATAACAGTACCTGCATATTTCGATGACAATCAAAGGCAGGCAACAAAGGACGCCGGAGAGATTGCCGGACTAGAGGTAGTAAGGCTTGTAAATGAACCAACTGCAGCCTGCCTTGCATATGGACTTGACAAATCAGACAAGGAAATGAAGATATTAATATACGACCTTGGAGGAGGCACGCTTGATGTTACAATAATGGAATTTGGAAATGGCGTCTTTGAAGTTAAATCCACAAGTGGGGATACCCAGCTGGGAGGAACAGATATGGATAATAAGATAGTAGAGTTCTTACTAAATGAAATAAAAACAAAATATCATGTAGATATATCAAATGAACACCAGGCAATGCAGAGATTGAGGGAAGCTGCTGAAAAAGCTAAAATAGAGCTGTCTACAGTGCTCACTTCAGAAATAAATCTGCCATTTTTAACACAAACTAAAGACGGGCCAATAAATTTCACATACTCCCTTACAAAAGCAAAGCTTGAGAGCCTTGTAATACCTATCATAGAAAGATCTGCAAAACCTGTGATGCAGGCATTAAAGGATGCAAAGCTTGAACCAACAGATCTTGACAAAATAATTCTTATAGGCGGACCCACAAGGATGCCAATAACTCAAAGATATGTTGAGCAACTTCTTGGCAAAAAAATAGAAAGAGGAGTAGATCCGATGGAAGTTGTAGCACTTGGTGCAGCAGTACAGGCAGGAGTGCTTACAGGGGAGATTAAAGATATTGTGTTACTTGATGTAACGCCTCTTACACTCGGAATTGAGACTCTTGGAGGAGTTGCAACCCCTCTTATTGAGAGGAATACAACAATTCCTATAAAGAAATCGCAGGTATTTACAACTGCTGAAGATTCACAGACAAGTGTAGATATACATATTGTACAAGGTGAAAGACCACTTGCAAAAGACAATATTGAGCTTGGAAAGTTCAATCTTACAGGGATACCTCCTGCAAGAAGGGGAGTACCTCAGATAGAAGTGACATTTGATATAGATTCAAATGGGATATTACACGTAACTGCAAAAGACAAAGGAACTGGAAAGGCACAGTCAATAGATATCATCGCGCCACATAAAATGAATAAAGAGGATATAGAGAATAAAATAAAAGACGCTGAGAAATATGCAGAGCAGGATAAAAAAATACGCGAAAATATAGAGATTAAGAACAACGCAGAATCAATGATATATACTGCAGAGCATAGCTTAGAGGAATATAAAGATAAAATTCCAAAGGACATAATAGACTCTATAAATGAGGCGAAAAACAAGCTTGAGGAGGCTACAAAAGGAGAAGATTATGAAGGCATAAAGCAGAAGACAGATGAGCTGAAACAAGCACTTGAAAAAATAGGCTCAAGCGTATATAGCCAAGGAGCTGCAGGATCTAATTCTGAAGCTGGAACGGGGGCAGAAAACGGCAGTGATGCAGACAATAGTAGTGGAGGAAACAATGAGGAGCCTGTTGATGCAGACTTCAAGGTTGAGAAGTAGTGGAAACCTTTGGTTTCCATTGCCATATTCTGAAATGGCAAAAAATAAAGAAACGATAACATGCCAAAAGATTATTATGATGTTCTGGGCGTTCCAAAGAATGCATCAGGAGAAGACATTAAAAAAGCATACAGACAGCTCGCCATGAAATACCATCCTGATAAGAATAAAGACAAGGATGCTGAAGAGAAATTTAAGGAAATAAATGAGGCATATGCTGTACTCAGCGATGAGCAAAAGAGGAAGCAATATGATATGTTTGGCCCAGAGCAGTTTAGCCAGAAATACAATGAACAGGATATTTTCAGAGGATTTGACTTCAAAGATATTTTCAGATCTATGGGATTTGATTTTGATGTTGATTTCAATGAATCCCCAAATGATCTTTTTGATGATCTGTTCGGATTTTCAGGAGGGCAGCGCGGAAGGCAGTCTTCAAATTCAGGTGGCAGCGATAAACTCATACAGGTAACAATAGATTTAAAGCAGGCAACAAAGGATACCATCCAAAAAATATCAATAACCCATTTTGTAAAATGTGATGCCTGCAAAGGAAGCGGTGTAGAGCCAGGCAGCAAAGTAATAACATGTGATGTATGTAAAGGTTATGGACAGATAAAAAATGTGCAGAGAACACCATTCGGGATAATGCAGACAATAACCTCTTGCCCGAAGTGCAGGGGAAGTGGTAAAATTTATGAACAGCTATGCAGAAAATGCAGTGGGAGCGGTAGGAACAAAAAACAGGATACCATTGATGTAAAGATACCGAAAGGCGTAGAGGACGGAATGAGACTTAGGCTTGCTGGAGAAGGGGATTATTCCCAACATAGATCTGGCGATCTTTATATTGACGTGCATATTCCTAAAGATAAAGAGTTTATAAGGAAAGGAGAGGATATATATTATGATTTAGAAGTTCCATTTTATATCGCAATTCTCGGCGGAAAAGTAACTGCCAGAACACTTTATGGAGAAGAAGAAGTTTTAATAAAAAAAGGCATACAAGATAATGAAAAAATAATACTTAGAGGCAAGGGAATGCCAAAATTCAACTCAAATAGTTACGGAGATCAGATAATGCATATTAAAATTAAGATACCAAAAACCTTGGTTGGAGAGGAATTAAAATTGATTGAAAGATTCCAACAAATTCAAGAGAGTGCACATAGCCATGACAAAGAAGACATGGACAAAGAGGATAAAAGAAAAAGATTTGGGATATTTTGATTGATTTATTATAGTATATTAACGCACCATAAGCGTCTTATTATGCTTTATCCACATATTTATGTGCTCATCACCATCAGATTTAATTTTGTACTTATACCATTCCTAGCCATAAGAATATTACTGCAATCAATTCACCATAATAAAGTAGTTCAGGAAATGATACAATATACAATGTCCCTGCAGCGCTAAATAAAATTACACCGATTATTATACTTAAAATCTTTATCCTTTTTGTTTTCATATAACTTAAGATTGCTCCGGCTAATATAATTATTACAGCAACAGATGTAGCAAGAGAAGAAATTATTATTACAGACTGTGAGGGCATACCTATTACGACATAATTCACTACAGGATTAGGCATTTTGCTGACAGCTATAAGTAGGATAGATACTAAGGTCACTGCGAAAGTATATGCATAATATATATTTTTTACAAACTTGCTATTAAAAATCTGGATAGAGCCTATCGCGAGAAGTTCAACTAAAAACAGTACTATGAAGAAGTAAGCTTTTGCTAGAATTGTTGAATATACCCCAAGTGCAAACACCAATTCGATTAGGACGGCAACTGCAAATATGAACATGCCTAGCCCCCAAAAAAGATTCGAATTGCGCATCTGTATACTATGTACATCTTTCTTATGTCTATAGTCATGACTTAATTTTTTCATAAAAGAAAATACAATTGCAGAGCTTAGAATCAATGAGATTAAAGTTGATAAGACTGCAATAAATTGTTGGGTTAATTGCATTTTGTTCGCCAAAAATATATTTGCATTTTATGTATTATAAATAAGTAAAATTTTATTAATACTGCTTGATTAACATCAATCATTGAGGCTACTTTCATATATTTCTGCAATGCCTCTAACCATAATATATACAAACAACACCCCAGTCAATATCCAGCCTACCATCATATAATTTGCATTTAAAAAATTTTGAGTTATATATAACCAGGAGAGATATGAAAAAGTTATTATTTTTACTACATTTACTCCTCCACGGCCTATATTTGATGAGTATACTATTTTTGCAAACTTAGATTTCATCTTAGATGAGGTTCCTTTAGCAGCCATAAATGCATCTGCAAAAGAGTGCCTTATAACAATTAGTAGTAGAATAAACATTGGAATTATATGTACAAAAACGAATAGTATCCAAAATACATACTCTGTTACCCTATCTCCCGCAACATCTAGCCTTGCTCCATATTTTGAGGGTGTTTTATGAAGCTTATGTACTTCATATCTTGCAACTGTACCATCAAGCCCATCAAGTCCAAACATTAGAAGTATTATAAATAAAGTTATAACTGCACTGAAATGGATCAGAACAAGGTAAACAATTAAAAAAATAAGACCTGTTCTAAACAATGTTAAAATATCTGCGTATCTCATAAATATAATTTAAAAGAATAATTATTTAAAATAGGATACATTTAAGCAATAAGTATTCTTAGGCCTCATTTTTATTTAAGCTAATTTTTTGTACTACTTGAAGATTATTTTTAATATTTTTATATCCCATATTATATACGACTTAAAATAAAATAGACTTGTGATGTAATATGCAGAACCAGTTAAAAATTAATGACGGGGTCCTTTGCATACTAATTAATAGAAGAAGACTTCTACTCCTTAAAAGATTGGCAATTCCTTTTATTATAAATCATGGGGTGTGGTCATTTATTACAGGTAAATTAAATAAAAAAGAGTCCTATTTATCAGCAGCTTACAGAGAGATAGAAGAAGAAACTAAGATAACAAAGGATAATTTAATTCTTGTAATGAAACCATTCAGAGCAAGATTATTTGATATATATAATGGAAGGCAGTGGCAAAATACTGTTTTTATTTTTTATTCAAATACAAGAAAAGTAAAACTAAATATAGAAAATAGCAAATTCAGATGGGCGCTAATGAGCGACATTAAAAATCATAAGGAGTATACAAATGTATTTTGCAATGAAAAGAAAATGTTAAGGATTTTATCAAAGGCACTTACTCCACTTTAGGCCATAAATATAATTTATTAAATACAGTCTATATAAAAAATAATATTATAGGGGAAGGAAAGTTCTAAGAAACTGACATAACCCCATAGGTTGGGGGTAGGGACCCTCTATAAATATCCTCTTTCTATGTCCATATGCTCTAAATTTTGCATCTATCTCTTTTAATTTCTTCATTGCTTTTTCTTTTTTTTCAAGATCTTTAAAATAATCATCAGAATCTTTTATTTCCTTTTTTGCTTTTGCCATTGCATTTTTAATTTCTAGATCTGTTAAAGAAAAAGCAGTTTTAATTTTTTCATAAGCTTTGCTGTTATCCTTATAGTAATCTGAATCATATTCATAATATTCAGACATTGGATGCCAATACCTTAATGATTCGAGCCTATAAATTTCTTCACTTTTTATAACATCTAATACTTTGTCTTTTAAGTCATTATTATCTATAATGCCATGCTGTCTCGCAATATTTACTACATCAACCACAGTAATTAAATTTTTAGTAAATTCAGAATGAGATCCATTCCATTTTTCATATATATATGTATCTGTACTTATAACTGAATTTATTATAGCTGCCTTCAATTTATCCTTTAATACTCCGTCACTTTCAATACCATATTGAGTGGCGATTTTTATAATATTAGTTAAATAAGAATTAAATTTTAGCGATGAATTTGTTATATACTTTATATCTTCTGTAAGTGTATTTATTACAATATTTTTGAATTCATTTGAATCTAAACTAAGTATTGATGCAACTGTTTTCACATTTTCATGCAGCACTTCATCTTTATATCGTTCCGGCTCATATATCTGTGCATTTAATTCAAATAAAATATATTCTTTTAATTTTTCTTTAATATGAGCATCTAACAATTCTGCTACTTCATCACGTGTTAAACTAAGCTTATCTGAAATTTCATATAAAAAATCAAGATTTTTCTTTTGCCCATCTTGGTTTAAAGGAAGTTCTAAGCAGATATCTGCAGCTTTTTCAAGTAGTTTTTTAGATATCTGTTTAATTGTACTGTCCCTTAAATCTTGTTTAAAATAAAGTGTCAGATTAATGGCATTCATATAGGTATCATATCCATCAATATCTTTTTTGATTGTTTTGGCGATACCTTCCTCTAACTCACTTCTTTTGATTTTAAAGACTTCAATCAAATTTTCAATAGCAGCATAATCTATATTTTTCTCATTTAGCCTGTTTATTATTGCATCCTTAGTAATATGATTTAGAACAAATTTGTTCTCATCATTGATTGTTTTTGAAATGCTTAATGCTAATTTTAAATGATTATTATATGCAATGCTATTTTTGAATACATTTATTTTAGATTCCTGTATTTTATTTTCGTCAAGCAATGGCTTTTTATTTTTTCCTAGCATTGCAGAATGGCAATTGGTAAAATCCTGTCGCAATATTGATGAATACTCTTTCAAGTAAAATTCATATGTGCGTTGCGCAATTTTAATATCTTTTTCATTGAAAGGCTTATTACATAATGACGTCATATGTTATCATCATTTATTTTTGTTTTATATTGAATTTGTCTTTATAAGTTAAATTTTTAGAGATAATACCTTTATATAAAGCATAACAGTATTAAAAAAATAGGAATAAGAAATAATAATAAATAAAAATAATAAAAATAATAAATAATAATAAATAATAATAAATAATAAAAAAATTAAAAAGAAAAAAGAAAAAAGGAATGAATAATTACTTTCTGCTCTTCTTTGAAGTTCTCCTTTTCATTTCAGTTCTTGAAACATATCCTTTCTTGTCAAGGAAGTATAAATAGCCTTCTGCTCTTTGTATTTTCTCACTGCCTACTCTTGCTTTTTTGCCTCTTGTATTTGATCTCATAGGAGACTTCCATATATATCCATCCTTACCTAAATAGTAAAGATAACCATCTTCTCTTTCAATTTGCTCTTTTGATACTTTTTCTGCCATGGTTTCACCATTTATTATTTTATTTATAATTAATATTCGACGCATAGATTTAAATATATATCGCAATATAGCGTCGGAGAACCGAGGTGATTTTGGCTTATTGGACAGGTGCATAAATGATAACAAAGACTCATGGCTTGCATATCGCGCAGATTTTAGTCAATATATATTTATTATTTGCCATCAAATAGATACTCATTAATTGGAAAATTAACATTAATTAACTTATCCTGCACATTATGCTAGAGCAGGTCTGGCTTGGAGCAAAGGAAAGTTGTAGTCTTATAGTCCCAATTACTTTAAAAATTTAAATATGTGTTACAGATGCAGATAAAACTTACAAAGGATCTAGATTTTGAAGGATTCACATTCTTGGAAGGCTTTCCAGGAATAGGGCTTGTAGGCGCAATGTCAATAAGCTATGTTATAGAAAAACTTGGACTTGAGAATATAGGGTATCTTGAAAGCGAAGAGTTCCCTCCTCTTATGTCTATACATGACGGTATACCAATGCATAGCATAAGAATATATGCTTCTGAAAAATATAAAATTATCACTATATTCTCTGAATTTTCCATCCCTGCAAGCACGACATATAAGATTACAGATGCATTAATAGAATTTATAAAAGCTAAGAAGATAGCAAAAATAATATCAATTGCAGGAATCCCTGTAATGAAAGCAGAAGAGGAAAAGGAATCTGAAAGCAATATCTATGTAGTATCATCCAGAAAGGAGATGACAAAGAACGCTGAAAAAATAGGTATGAAATCCGTGCAGGAAGGAATTTCAAGCGGAATAAATGCTGTTTTGATGCTAAAGGCAATTGACGAAAAAATAGAGGATATTAATATTCTAGTACAAATAAATCCTGCAATCATTAACCCAAAATATGCTGAAAATGCAATACAGGGCTTAAACAAGCTTTTGAGCCTCGATATAAATACAGATGAACTTGAACATGAGGCAAAGGAAGTAGAGTCAAGAATTAAAGCAATAATAAAGAAAAGCAGGGATACACATAATCAATACAAAGCAAGCACAGGGGAAAAGGAAGCAGAATCGCCTGGAAACCCTATGTATGTATAATTGTTTTACGCTTGCACTGAAATTTGGCGTAAAAACTTTAATTTTTGGGTTTAATAAAATATCAGTGCTTTATTTTTTGATTATGCAGGAGTAGCAAAGTCTGGTTTGGCCGATGCCACAGAAAAATGCGCAGGACTTAAGATCCTGTGGCTTAGCGCCTTCGTGAGTTCGAATCTCACCTCCTGCAAAGTGACATCACTTGACAGCTACAAGGTATTTAAAAAAGTTATTTTATTTGTTTGCATGCTATATATTTTTACTGTATTTTAATATGCCTTGCACTTAGTGCAGCATTTTTACATGTTTTAGAAGTTTATAAACCTAAAAATATTTAGTGTTAATATGGCAGAAAAATATGATATTATAGTCGCAGGCGCAGGTCTTGCGGGATCAATCGCAGCCTCAGTCGCAGCCAAAAAAGGGCTGAAAGTGCTCATGCTGGACAAAAACAAACCAGAGGAGCCTGGCAAAAAAACTAACTGGGGATGGGTATGCGGAGACGCTATTGCAGCATCGCATCTAGACTATTTGAAGTCTAAGATAAACATCAACTTCGGATTCCCAGAGCTTGATCTTGAGGTAGACGGCGTATACGCACTATCCCCTGATTTACAGAGCAAGTATCTCTTTGACGGAAAAGGATATATACTAAACAGGCCTCTATTTGAGAAGAAACTTATCGAAAATGCAGTTGCAAACAATGTAGAGTACATTACTGAATTCAATATCGAAGGGCCGCTCATGGAGAATAACTTCATTACAGGCATATTCGGAAGAGACAAAGAAATGAACCAGAGGAAATTTGAAGCAAAGATTACAATAGACAGCCTTGGAATCTCAACAGTACTGAGAAGGAAGCTTCCTGAAAATGATTATGTAGATAAGACTATTGACATTGACGACCTTGAGTCTACAGGCAGGTTTATATACGAGTTCGACCAAGACAATGATAATATGTCGTATTATGATCCAAAGAATGCGCTAATTCACTTGAACCAAGAGCTTGCACCTGGAGGATACGGCTGGGTGTTTCCGAAAAGTGGGCATAAAGTCAATATAGGTATAGGCGTACAAAAGCAGAGCCTTGAGATAAGGAACAAGAAGCTAAACTCCAACGACAACCTGCATACATTAATGGACAAATACGTAAAAATGAATCCTGTGCTGAAAAACCTAAGGCTGTTCAATGAATTCAACAATGGAAAAGGTTACTGGTCTGTATCTGTACGCAGACAGATGGAAAGCCTTGTATTCAATGGATATATGGGGGCAGGAGACAGCATGGCAATGCCGAACCCTATCAGCGCAGGAGGCATAGGCCCAGCGCTAGTTGCTGGCGCGCTTGCTGGAGAAAATGCTGCAGAAGCGATAAGAAACAACGATGTAAGCATACGTGGGCTTTGGAAATACAACAAGGACTTTAATGAGGAATACGGGAAAAAAACTGCCGGACTAGAGGTATTCAGAATATATCTGCAATCGCTCAACAATGATATAATTAATTATGGTATGAAAAACTTCCTATCAGTGAATGAGGGAAAGGCATTGAGCTATGGCAATGTGCCTGAGCTTTCAATTGCTTCAAAATTCAAAATGATACTGAAAGGGGCAGCAAATATAAATGCATTTTCAAACCTCCTGTATGCAGTTAAGAAAATGAAGGAATTCAATAAAATGTACGAGACATACCCGACAATAGAGCAGTTCCCTAAATGGAAGGAGGCAATAAAAAATAACATGCATGAGGTAAAGCAGTACTTTAAGCCATCACCTATATAGAGGGTACAGGCAAATCATATAAAAAATAATATAAAAATTATAGATAATAGTCAGCTTGATAAAACAAAAGATGATGAAATGGAACATGAAACATATACAAAATTTGAGAAAGCAAGAATAATTGGCGCAAGAGCACTGCAGCTGGCATATGGCGCCCCACCTTTGATCAAAGTAAAGGATGTATTTGATCCATTGAAGCTTGCAGAGATAGAATTTGAGAAGGATTTAATACCAATAACAGTCATGCGCAATGCTACATAAATCTTGAACTTCTTGAAAATTTAGTTGCTGCTTACATTCCTTTTGTACATCTGTAAAGAGTTAGTGAAAACCATAGTTACGGATTATACAATATTATATATTAAGGAATTCCCTAGACTTCTTGACTGCCTTTTCTTTGCTTTCCTCTTGGCTCAGCAGTTCATATAATGTATTTGCATCCGTAAGGCTGAAATCAAATTCAAGATCATTTAATTTCTGTATGAAAAGAGCATTTCCAAGCTGCTTTATTGGCATTTCACCTATCCTATTATCCCTCAGTTCTTCTAGGTTTTTATCTATAGACTTATCTGTGAGCTGTGATGCATCAATTGAGAGGTAAATGCTTTCAGCGTATTTCAGCTTCAACTTCTGGATCAAAAGGCTATAGTTCATTATGCTTGCAGAACCCTTAAGGTGGATTTTTATGATTGGCTTTTCATGGCCTTTTGCAAGTTTATCTATTTCATCAATGCATTTGCTAAGTATCTGTATATCATCTGCATCTTTAAATTCGATAGTTTCTATTAGGAATGGTCTAGAATTTATTTCAATAAACTCATAAGAATATGACTCTGTGTCAAATATTATGAACCCTTTTCTTTTTTCTATATCATTAAGCTGTGTAAGTACAGTACTTCCTGGAATTATAAGCTTTTTGCCATGCACGGTCTCTTCATAGAAATTGTGCATGTGGCCACATATATATAAATCAAAATTGCTTGGAAGATCATTCATGCGCATGAAGTTTTCATTGAATGGCATTAATTCGTACATTGTTTGATGGAACATAAATATGTTGAATACCCCTGAAATTGGTTTTGGTTGCAGCTCTGAGAGTTTCTGCTTTGCGCTGGACTCTGCAATGCTTCCAAATCCGTATATTGCTACCTTTTCTGAGCCTTTCTGCAGCACTGTATGAGCATGGCTTGTATCTATCAAAAGACCTGCAAGAGCAAGAAGAGTTAAAGGATTTTCAGAATTCTGCACTGTCGTTTCATGATTTCCAGGTATTGCAACTATTGGCACATCTGTGAATGCATGCGTACCATTTACTTCAATAACCTCTGCGCCCCACCTTTTTTTTGAAAGGTTTCTGAATAAATTTATCCCTTCTGCAATTACATCCGGTTTGGGATAATGCCTGTCGAATACATCACCTGGTATCAATACTGCATCTGCAAGCTCGTTCGCCATATCGAGCGCCTGCATTGCCTGGTTGAATGCATCATTTCTGAAGGTATCATATCCAAGATGCAAATCCGACACAATTGCAATTTTCATTAGCTCACATGATTAAAGTAAAGAGATTTTGTATAATTTACACCAAATAATGCTATATTTTTTGGCCTTAGCTTAAGTTTTCGATTCTGCTTAAAATTCTAGTTATAAAATGATTTATGAACTCGTCTTTTTTGAACTGCATTGGACCATATGCACCTGCTGCGCAGGGATGGCCGCCTCCTATGCCACTTATTGATGGGGCAATGGACTTCATTATGCGACCAAGGTCTATACCAAGTGCCTTATCAAGGCCTGGTCGCATCCTTGCGGAAAATGATATTTCCTTTTTGCTTATTGAATGGAAAAGCGCGATGTCCGCACCTATTTTTATTGCATTTTCAGCAGCTATATTTGAATGAGTTTCTGTCCTGCCAAAAACAAATAGCACTTTGTTTTTTATAATCACTGTTGAATTGAACATCTCACTTATTGTCTTTGCCCTTTCCCTGACATCAGAAATTTGCTCAAATTCAGCAAGCAAAGAAGTATAATCTACGCCAGCCTGTTTTAATAAGGTGCCTATCTGCAGAAATGTATCAGCAGTTGAATTTTTAAATTCTGCAGAATCAGAGATTATTCCCATTGCAATAAGCTTTGCAAGCCTCGTATCAATAGAAACTGAAAAGTCTTGCAGTAAATTGTATACTATGCTTGTTGCAGAATTATAAGACTCATCATTGAAGCAATAAACATTGTCATTACTTAATATCTTTGGTGAGTGATGGTCTACTATTAAAATTTCATTATTGAATGCTTGCAGCTTTTCTGCAAATGGCCCGCATTCAGCAAAATCATTGGCATCAAGAATGATTGCCAGCTCTGCCGAATCATCGAATTCAGAGGATATTGTGGCAGGGTATCCTAGCTTTTTTAACATTAAATTTGAATTTGATGTTATGAAGTCTGGTGACAGTATCTTAGAATTTTGAAATATTTGGGATATTGCAAATGCAGATGCAACTGAATCCCTGTCGCCGATTGAATGAAATGTTATTATTGCTTTTTTTTGACGCCTGCCCGAAATAAAATTTTTCAGTGCCTCGTAATTTAGCTTTTGCATAGCATCATATGTTACTGCTTGCTTCCTTGAGGAGTGCTTAAAAGCTTTGTCAACTGTTCCCTAAGTTCCTGCTCCCGTGATGTAGCCTTTGATTGCTGTGTGCTTATTATATTAAGCCTCATTTCAATAGACTCTTTTTTTTCTTTTATGTCTGCCTTTGCCTTTTCCTTTGTAGTCTCTATCATAACCCCTCCTATTACAGTATAGATTTTTTGTGTCGCGTTATCCAGTTCAGCCTCAGCATTTTCATATTCCTGCATTTGGGCATTAAATTGTATCTTTTGGTATTCCAGCGCCTGCAGTTTCTCCTGAGTATCTTGGTATTCTTTCGACAGTTTTTCAATTTCATTCTCCATTATATCACATTTAGATTAAGAATAGACATTACATTATAGTAGTTGCTTTTTATATTTTTATCTTTTATTTTATTATTTACTAATTTTTATAAAAATAATGTGTTTTCATGATGAGGATATTGCTCAAATCAAAAATTCACCGGGCGCATGTCACTGATTCAAATATAGACTATGAGGGATCTATCTCAATAGATGAAGAGCTTATGCAGATGGCAGACATACACAAATATGAAAAAGTAAGTGTATGGAATGTTAGCAATGGCAGCAGATTTGAAACATATGCACTGCCTGCAGAAAAGGGCTCAGGAAAGATCATAGTGAATGGGGCCGCGGCGAAGCTTGCAAGTACAGGAGATATAGTTATAATTGCATCATTTGCAATTGCAGAGGATGAAAAGCCATTCAAGCCTGCAATAATATATGTTGATGAACTCAACAAACGCAAGCAATAAACGCATTTGAATTGAACTCCTGCTACTTGTCAATGTCAGGCATCACAATATCAAGGCTGCCAAGAATTGCAAAAAGATCTGCGAATTTTGAGTTTACTGCAATTTTTTTAAGTGCAAAGATATTTGAAAATGACGGAGACCTGAATGCAGCTCTGTATGGTTTTTGGGGCTCCGGAACCATATATATCATACCTTCGCCTCGTGGAAGCTCTCTGCTAACAAGGACCGGGTCAGGCTTTGCATTAGGCCCTACAAGCTTTATCTTAAGCCCTAACACATCCTTATTCTCAAGAGACTCATACGCCTGCAGGCACTGCTTTATTATTTTTATGCTCTCAAAAATCTCCTCATACCTTACCTTGTATCTGTCATAAACATCTCCATTTACCATTGTCGGCACTGAAAATTTTATTTTATCAAATTTGTAGTATGGTTTTGATTTTCTTACATCTTCATAAATTCCTGATCCCCTTAACACAGGGCCAGAAACTCCGTATTCAACTGCGTCTTTTCTTTTGAGTATGCCTATATGCTTTGTTCTCTGCATAAACACAGGATTGTTATCGATGAGATCTTTATATTCAGATACTTTCTCTTCTAAGTAGTCTACCAGCTTGTACGCACGGTCTACAAAATCATTCGGGGGCTGGGATTTCATGCCGCCGACCCTGAAATTCACATAGAACATCCTGCCCTCAGCGACATCCTCAAGCAGTTTTAGCACAGCTGCCCTTTCCCTAAAGGTCCACATAAATATAGTGAACATCTGGCCAAGGTCGTTCAGGAATGTTCCTATCCATAATAAATGTGATGCGATCCTCTGGAATTCTAGAAGTATCATTCTTATGTATTGCGCACCTTCTTTAACTTCTGTTCCTGTTGCCTGCTCTACTGTTGCCACAAAAAGCTCATCCCAACTCATAGGAGCAACATAATCTATTTTTTCCATGAATGGGGGGCTTTGCATGTATATCCTATTTTCAAGTAGTTTTTCAACTCCGCGATGCAGGAATCCTATGCGAGTATCTATGTTCTCTATCGTATCTCCGTCAACATCTACAATTAAGCGTAAAAGACCGTGCGTGCTGGGATGTATTGGCCCTATATTTATCCTCATTATTGACATTGCAACACTTTTCTATTCCTTTTTATTGTATTCTGCACCCCAAGTAAAGCTCTTCCTTAAAGGAAAGTCATTGCTATTCCACTCAAGCAAAAGCAGTCTATCCATCTTTTCCCTTCCTTTGAATGTTATGCCAAACATTTCATGGATTTCCCTTTCATGCCAGTCGCTGCTTGGATATATGTGAATTATAGAATCTATCAAAGGGCGTTTTGTATCACTTAGCTTGACGCTGATCAGTACCTGCTCTTTGGATTCTGTATTGTAAATTATATAAACAACTTCTAGGTATGACTGGTAATCAACGCATAGCACCTTCTTAAGATAGTCAAATCCTTTTCTCTTGTGCTCTTCCAATACTTGGGCTAATGCTTCTTTCTGAATTTCCAAGGGTTTCACCTCCTATTTTTTTTTGCAGGTTTATCAGGGCCTGAAACAGGTTTTCAGGCTTTGGCGGACAGCCGGCGACATATACATCGACTGGCAGTATCTGGTCTATTCCATGTATTATATTATAGCTTTCAAACCAGGGCCCTCCACATGTAGCACATTCGCCATATGCAATCACGTATTTTGGCGATGACATCTGCTCATAAAGAGTCCGCAACCTAGGCGCAATTGATTTAGTCACCCAGCCAGCAACAATCATTACATCGCACTGCCTAGGTGTTCCTCTGAATAAAAGATATCCCTTGCGCTCCGCATCAATCCTCTCTGCGCCGAAATCCATTAACTCTATTGCGCAGCATGCCAATCCGAAAAGCATAGGCCATACAGAGTTTTTCCTTGACCAGGTTTTTAATGAATTAGTATATTTCATTAGGTCAGCAAGCTTGACAAACAGCACATTCGGCTGCTCTGGGGACTTGTTTTTATAGAGGAGTCTGTTCATTTTCTGCTCTGCATTAAAAAATTCTGAATCTTTTGTCTCATCCATGAACCTCACTTGAAAGCTTATACGCAATCAATGAAAATACCATACTCAATATTAATGAAAGAATGATTAATAAACTTGCGCCATAAGAGAAGTATCTTGAAGAATACGCCCAGAGGACCATTGCAATTATAATTATCTCAAATGCAAGGAATATTGAAAAAAACCCCAGGTATTCATTTATCACATCCATTGATTTGCCTACTGTCTGCTCTGCGCTTTCATAAGGGGCATTTTTAACAGGATTCTTAGCCTTGTTAGGCCTTAGCAATTTTGATGCTGCAAGAAACGACAATGGCATGAACACTGCAAATAAGAATGAAACAACCAATACAATATATGTTGAAATCATAGAACCATACATATTGGGCCAAACTGAATGCACTTGCAGTGCGCAATATATTTTATTGCAGTTATTTTATTAGAGTTTTGCTTTAACTTGCATGTATCCGGGAACTGACTATTACGTGACATCCTCCCACCCATAAATGGTGTGGGCTTCCTTTGCGTCATGCGATTACCGCATCCTGCAAAGGATGTATTTTATCGGTTCTCAGTTCCTCGAGAACTGCCTCCATCCTGTTTAGAATTTGCATTGAGAGAGGCTGTTGAAAATTTAATTGCACATAAGAATTTTGTTTTTTTCTTTCCACTAATAAATTGGTGACAAGGACGACCCTGATGGTCATTTTGTAAATGGATATCCATAAACCTTAGCGGAGCCCGTCGCTGTATCAGCGGCGAGCCATTGACAAAAGATAAATATGAAAATCATAAAGAAAATAAAAAATATAATACCTTATATAATTTCAGAGATTGGTTTTAAATGCAATAATTTGGCCATTGGTATGAGAATGGCAGAATGTATGGAAAACATTTTTAAAGCTGCAAAATAATTTTAGTGCGTATTTTTTAAGTTTATTGTTCATTATATTTTATTGGAATTGTTTGAAAATTTAAGATTTTCAACAGCCTCAATATAAGCAAGGTTTTGAAATGTCATTATTTTCCATTTTATTGGGAATTGGGATTGTAATATTACTAATTTCAGGCTTCGCGTATGTAATGATGCATTCATCAGTTACCAAAACGTCATTACCAATACTAAATGCAAGTTCAGAGTGCAACATACAGACCCAACTTCAGCCGCACGCCATATTTGCCTCGCCATCTGCGGATTTATGGCTTCGGTGCGGTAACTTCTACATTGCATGGAGCAGCTCAAGCCAAATCGGGTACACCCCTAACATAAACTTTGATATATACCAAAACAAGACAAAGATAGGATCGCAGACTATAGCTTCTAATTCTACTGGGTATTTTGTTTATGATGGACAAAACATCAGTATAAAGGTGGGTACAGTTTATTTTACGAATGGGGATTATTACACCAACGGCATCTTTTATAACTTTGCAGGGCAATCGTATTCCAGTCTAGGTCAGATACCGCCATCCTCAGACACGCCTTCAAGTGTGAATGTAACCTTGAATGTGACGTATTTGAAATAAAAATGTTTATGAGTGATAACTATGAGTGAAGACAAACCTCAATATCTGCAAGTTGACACCTATGTGGTTTCCACATGGCAAAGCAAGCCCCATATGAGCATGGGCCAACAGCCTCTTTTGTTTAGAGATATCGACGGTAATATTATGCTGACGGCCAAAGTCGGAATAATGGATAGGGGCTCCACTCTCACTGATCAAAATGGCAAGAATGTAGGGTCAATCAAGAAGAAAGGCATATCAATAATGAACAAGGCAACCTATCTTTTTTTTGACGGAAACAACAATCAAATAGGGGAGGCGGAGATAAGCTCCGGCTGGACTGGACTTAAAGAGACCATATCTATAAAGGATCCTCAAGGCAATGTGGCAGCAGTGGCGCAGGGAAGCTTCATGAATGCCAATTACTCGATAACAGATCCAAATCTTAATAAAGTCCTGGTGAATATTTCGCAGGATAAGGAGCTGTTGCAGAAGATAATGCATAAGCCAGGCACTGACGAAGGCATGCTGAACAAGATCGCAGGAACTATGATGGCATTCGGATTCGGTGCATATAAGGTGGAGATAGTGTCAAGTGGAATAAATGACCTATCAAGGTTGTTAATACTGGAGTTGATAGTGGTGCTAGATGAGATGTTTTCAAAAGCGAGCACTCCGATGGGAGGAGTGGGTATGGGTGGTCTAGGAGGGGGCGGCATTGGAATAGGTGGCTTTAAGATTTAAGGAAATATTATGGGCTTATTCAACGCGATTTTTAGTAATGCAAAACTTGGCATACAGATCTCAAATCAGGTCATAAAGTCAGTGCTAAAGGACAGGGGGCTCTTTGTATATCCAATAGTGATGGCGTTGCTTTCTTTCGTGTTGCTGGCGCTCATCTTCGCGCCATTGATATTAGGGGGGGCACTCGTGCTGGGTCCTGTATTCATACTGTTCGCGCTGCTTGCTTACTATTTCGTGCTTACTTATATGTCAACCTACTTCCTCTTTGCGATGTATATTGCATATAAGGCCTTCATTCAAGGGAAAAAGATCAGCATGATGCAGGCTCTCTCATCTGCAGGGCAGTATAGTGCGTACATATTCAGATGGGCAGTCTTTTACACCATTGTGATGACTGTGGTAAAGCTCCTGGAAAGCCAGCTTAGGGGTTTGCTTGGTATGTTCATAGATATACTGGCCAGCATAGGCTTATTTCTCGGGATGACATTCGCGCCCCCTATAATATTTGAGGATAAAGTTGGACCGATCGAAGCAGTAAAGAGGAGCTCCCAGTTTATAATAAACAATATAGGCAAGACGTTCTCTGGCATCATATACTTTGACATTATTTCGTTTGTTATAAAGATTATTGGCATTATCTTCATAGTATCTGCCATACTTATGGGCATGTATGACTTGCACTTACTAGATCCAGTAATGATGTTTCTCTTCAAATCAACTACTGTTATGTTATTCGGGTTCACGCTGATTGGGCCAACCAATTTGGTGGTGGTGGCAGCAATATTCGCCATGGGTATAGCAATAGCAATAATTGGTATGCTGTTCAATTATGTTATGCTGCATATATACTATCTTGTCATATATGATTACGTCAAGAATGGGGATATACCTAAGGGAATGGATGAAAGCCTCATCAAAGCTTCTATCAAGCATTCGACTGGAGCCAGAGGCATTGTAGCCCGTGGCAAACCAGGTTCGAGTCAAAAACAGAACATTGTGGGCAACCTTTTCCAGACAGGTGATTCACCTGACCTTAAGGACTTTGTTAAATAATTGTCTGAATCAGAACTTAAAAAATAAATTGCTGAGTATTTTTCAGTTTTGAATAAAATACTTTGTTTCTGCATCCTGCTAAATCTGTTTATATTTGAATTTAAATAAAATATTAGATAATTGTTTTGCTGATTTTTTGTAATTTGACATAAAAAGCAGCAGTGTAAATAAAATCAATGTAATAATTACCTCAATTGTTAATGAATAATTAAAAATCCCAATATATATGCAATAATACGTGAGTAGATATGTATTGCTGCCTTTTTATCCCAATAAATCTGTTCTTTGCAAGATAAAATACTTCTTTTAGCCTTGAAAATATTCTTTCAATCGACCATCTT
>JAJYYU010000032.1 GCA_021800515.1 Microcaldota archaeon | reverse complement strand
ATACTCCTTTAGCCATTTGATTTCTTTTTGGTCTAGTTTCAATGCGTTTTCCATAGTGTTCGCGGTTTCGCCATCTTTCCCATTGCGCATTATGTTTGCAACTAGCTTCATCTCTTCATTGATTATCCTCTTTTTGCTGGTATGTATCACTTTTTTCAGCTTTTCTGCTATTGCGCTTTTCATGCTTCTTTCATCCTTTGATCCTGCAAGCTCAAGTATCACCTTCGGAAATTCATATCTCTTTGCCATGGACGGATATCCCTCTTTTGAGAGCGCAACGCCTGAGGACATCATTACATTCATGTACCTCCAATATGTGTAATACTGCGATCTCATAGCTCTTGTATAGAATGTGCTGGCTGTTGACAGCATGCTGAATGCCCTGTATTTATCGCCTATGCTCATGTATCTGTTCGGTATGTTCTGGTCTATCCAGTTAAGCAGCATTCTGTTGTCAACATCAACGTTTGCTGCAGCAATTATCGGGGCCATGACTGTCCTTGCTGAAAATATCTTGTCAAGCGACTCAAATATATTTGATTTCCTGTCTCTGATCCCTATCTCATAAATTTCATCAGCATTTGATCCAAGCATTGCAAAGAAGTCGTTTATAGCGCTTCTTGCATCTCCCTTGCATATTTTTGCGATTGAGGATACTGCCTGGTTCTGTGCACCGAACTCTTTATCTAGAGAAAGCCTTTCAATCAGTTCATTGAGCACAGCCTTTATCTCGTTCTCAGACAATGCCTTAAATTCAATATTTTCTATTTTCCCTCTTAAAAAAGCAATGCCCTTGCTCCACATGTTGTTTGCGGTAAATATTATTGGCATCCTTGAGCTTGAAATCAATTTTAGAATAGCTGCTTCAGCCCCCTTGTCAAACTTCGGCATCAACTCGTCAATTTCGTCGAAAAACAGCAGGTTTTTTTTCCCGAATATGTTCCTTGTGCTGGCAGCCACTGCAAGCTTGCTTATTTCATCCATACTTCTATTGTCGCTTGCATTGAGCTCTATAATGCTCCAGTTGTATTTCTTGGCAAGGAGCTGAACTGCGGCAGTCTTGCCTGTGCCTGGCGGGCCTGATATGAGCAGCGGGGCTCTTTTTTTGCTGGTATTTGTATCCTCTGCAAAAAGCATCATTGATTTTATGCCTGCTGCATTGCCTACAATCTCCCTAAGTTCATTAAGTTCATAAAATTTCTTGAAGTCCTGCATTTTCCCACCCAATGCCCGATGCCAAGCGCAAGGTAATAACGATGATATGGTATAAACAACAAAATAATAAACAACAGAATAATTAAGAAAGATAAAATAATAAAGAAAGTGTTTTATTATTTTACTGCATTGCTATAATAAATAATTTTCCGTTTTTAGCATTTATATTTTAGTATTATATTATTCGTGATTTTATCGGCACTGAAGAAAGGATTGAACTTGTAAAAAGGCTTCCTACTGAGGAAGTGCTCACAGAGCAGAAGCTTGCGCAGTACATTGAGGAAAATGCACGGCTGAAACATTACATAGGGTTTGAAATATCAGGGTATGTGCATCTAGGCACTGGCCTGCTCTGCATGCGCAAGCTGGCCGACTTCCAGAAAGCGGGGATCGAGACGAATGTATTTATGGCAGACTATCACTCGTGGATAAATGAAAAGCTCGGCGGCAATCTCGATGACATACGCGCCGCAACCCCGTATTTCAAGGAAGCCCTTAAGAAATCAATAGAGGCAGTAGGTGGCAATCCTGAAAAAGTGAATTTTATACTTGCCTCTGATCTGTACAAGGACGAAGGGCTTAAATATTTTGAGAATGTAATGAAAGTCTCGAAGTCATTGACGCTTTCAAGGGCAAAGCGCACACTGACTATTACAGGCAAGAGAGAAGGGGAGGGCACAAGCTTTGCCCAGCTTCTTTACATTCCGATGCAGGTAGCTGATATTTTTACAATGGGTGTTAATATAGCCCATGCAGGGATGGACCAAAGAAAGGCGCATGTTGTTGCGCTAGAATCAGCAAAGCAGTTCGGGTACAGCCCTGTGGCAGTGCACCACCACCTGCTTATGAGCATAAGTCTGACCCAGGAGCAGAGGGATAAAATTATGAAGGCAAAGGCATCTGGCCAGAGGGGGGAGTTTGAGGAGGTCATGGAAAGCGATGTTAAGATGTCTAAATCCAAGCCTGCCAGTGCTATATTTATACATGATTCCGAGGAGATGGTAAGGTCGAAGATAGGCAAGGCGTTCTGCCCCCAGGCCGAGCTCGACGCGAATCCTGTCATAGACCTGGTGAGGTATGTGGTATGGCCTGACAAGATGGCCAAGGATGGCAAGATCATAATAAGCAATGTTAAGACAGGGGCAGAATCCTCATATGACACGCTCCTCGAGTTCGAGAAAAGTTATGCTGCTGGCATGATTCATCCTCTTGACCTCAAGGCATATGTCGCAGATGAGATTTCAAGTATTCTGGCGCCAGCGCGTAAATACTTCCTGGAAGGCGCAGGCAAGAAGTATCTCGAGCAACTGGACTTGATACTTAAAAAATGATGCGATGCATGTCAAAATTTTCACTGATGGCGCTGCAAGGGGCAACCCAGGCAATGGTGCATCAGGATTTGACATCTATGAGGGCAGCATGCTGAAAAAAAGCTTTGTGAAATACAATGGCATATGCACGAATAACTTTGCTGAATACACTGCAATAATCCTCGCATTGAAATGGTGCAGGAAAAACCTTAAGCATGATGACGAGATAGAAATAGTCTCGGACTCCTTGCTCGTCATAAGCCAGATTACAGGCAAATTCAAGGTAAAGTCCCCCAGCATCGTGCCACTCATTGAGGAGGTGGCAAGACTGAGGTCTTATTTCAAATCTATTAGATTTTCTCATGTCAACAGGACCAACAGCGGCGTGGCGAATGTTGACAGAAAGCTGAATTTGTTTCTAGACAAGAAGATGAATGAACAAGACCAAAAATAATATAGTTGCAGAAGACCGCAAAAGCATTGCAGAATACTGCAAAAGCATCAATAAAATCTAAATCTATTTCTTTCTCAGTACTGCAAACATATGCTTCTTTTCGTAAGGTTCAATGTCTATCTTTTCAAGCATATTAAAATCCTTTTCAAGAACCTTGAGTTCATTATTGTAAATCTCGTTGGGGCTTTTAGATATATCTATGCTCTGCGATTTTATTGCAAAGTACGCAATTCCTCCTCTCTTTAAAAACTTCGCGTTCCTAAGCAGGATTTCAGCTTGGTTGCGAGTGGAGATATCTTGATACAGCACATCGCATTCAGAAACTATATCACTGTATTGCTCAGGCTTGCCTGCATCTGCAAGTATCGGAATCATATTTTCCCTGTTTTCGCACGAGTTCAGAAACTGCCTCATGTTTCTTTCAGATATTTCAATGCAGTATACTACCCCATCATTGCCAACAATATCGCTTACATGGCTTGAAGTTGTGCCTGTTGCAGAGCCTATGTACAGCACGCTGCTGCCTTGTTTTATCTCTAAGGTCTTTAATTTATTGATTATTGCAGCTGCAAGCTTGCTCCTGTACGGATTCCATAGCCTATATTCAGTATTGTTTGCATGAATAAGTTCCTCTCCGTAAACCCTATGCCTCTTCTCAATATTCTCAGTCGCTAGTTTGCCATCTACAAGATAGACTCCATCAAATAATTTCACTATTTTCATGAGCTTCTACGCTGCATCCTTTAAAATGATAACTAAAATAAGAAGATAAAAAAATAACTAAAAAATAAATTTAATAAGTTTAATGTTAATGTGTTAAAAATAAAAGTCCATGCATATGCATGCATGGATTGCTTGATTTTATTCTTTCTTCTGCAGGTTATTCCTCAGAATCGTCTGATTCCTCGATCTCATTGTATTCCTCGGTTTCAGTCAGTTCCTCACTTGCACCTGATCCCTTTTCAATAACTTTTATCTTTCCAAATTTTCCAGTAGACAGCTGTGGTGTGCCCCTGAATTCATTGACATATCCATTTGACACTTCTATCTTGTCTCCAACGTTCACTTCGTTTATATCATCGCCCCATAAAGACATTGATATTACGCCTGTTTCGTCTTCAAGGCTTATGTTTGTGACTCTAAGTCTTTTTCCATACTTGCTTGTTACTTCACGAGGTTCATCCTTCTGAACAACTTTTGCCTGTATATTTACGTTGTTTGTACCTGCTTTTAATTCATTTATTTTCATTTAATTCACCAGAATTAAGATTTTGTTTTAATATATACTTTATATACTTTCCTATTTTCCTCATACTTTATTGCTATTGCCACTATAAGTCTCTCAACTATAACCAGTAAACTATTATAGCAAAGACGATAGTAAACATTATACTAAATATTAGCGCAATTAAAGCAGTATTAAATAGCAAATATATTAGTGACAGAAAACTATAAATAATTTTGTACTTGGGCGCATTTTCTCAAAATCACCTCATTATTACAGTTCCACTATTTTTAAAATAATAGATATATTTAAAAAGATTTTGTACATAAACTATTATTTGGATAACTAAATTTTTATTTCAGTAAATAGTAAATAGTAAAGTTTCAATCACTAAAGACTTCAATAATTTCGCCAAAGGCTACCCAAAACTCAGCTTATTAACTTTTAGTTTAACAAAGTGAGCAGGAAATCCCACATGCTTTAGCAGTGGGATGAAAGCGAACTGTAAAATAGAACGTATAAAATTTGAAAAGTGTATATAAACAAAGGGACTGTAATGGAGCTAACAAAAGCTTATAAATTCAGGATCTATCCTGATGCAAAACGACAGTCAGAGATAGAATTACAGCTCACACTTTCAAAAGAATTCTACAATCTGCTTCTTGAAAAGTCAATAAAATTATATAAAGAAGGAAACAATAAACTCTCAATGCAAATTCTAAACAGGATGGAGGCAGTTCTCGAGGAACTGAGAACCGATAAAATACATCCTTTCCAGGATGCGGTAATCACATGACGCAGAGGAAGCCCATGCCATTTATGGGTGGGGGGATGTCACACTCTTTTGTTATATAATCTATAACCTATTATAAATCTATTATAGCTCACAAATAAAATTTCTTAATATAAAATACACTGGACACCAAGATATATCATATCTGCACATTTATCACATTTACATTAAGAGGAGATACAATGAGAACAAGAACTACAAAAGCTATTAAAGCTAGTACCAAACAGATCCAAAAAGTTAGAGAGCAAATGAATGAATGCGGATTTTTCTTTATAGAGCCGCAGGAGAACACAGATGCGAGGATGACTGCGCAGAAACTTCTCAGTATAAATAATATATCAGAGGTTTTTATCACTGACGGGGATTATGGGTTCATTGCAAAAACAAATGCTTCTGATGATATAACATTAGCATATGTTGCTGATTCTATATCCTCGCGAATATCAAAGAACTTCAAAAGGCTCTGCAGCTATTACAAAATTAAAAAATAAAACATAATAGCCCTATGACTCTGAGAAAGCAGGAGGCTAAATAAGCGGTGGCCTCAACTCAAACATTACCCCCGCTTATTACTGCAACGCTTTTGCCTTTCAAGTTCATTTTCTTGAATCCTGCAATCGCTGCAACTCCTGCCATTTCTGCAACTAATCCATATTCCTTATAAAATGCCTGCTGTTCCTGCATCATCTCTTTTTCAGTCACGCTTACTGCTTCGCCTTGGTTTTTCCTAAGCTTTTCAATTGCCATATCACCAAATGTAGGGTATCCTACAGCAATCGCATCGGCCATTGTCCTGGGTTTTTCATATTTTATATTTTTACCAGAGCCAAAGGCCTTTACAAATGGACTGCATAGCTCTGCCTGTACTCCTATAATTTTTGGGCTTTTTTTAATTGCTCCTGCATCTTTCATTTCCTTAATTGCCTGGAGCATGCCATAAATCAATGTTGCATTTCCAATAGGAACTAATATATTTGATGGTTCAGCTTCCTCAATTATCTCATATGCTACGGTCTTCTGCCCTTCTTTTCTATAACAATAGTCCCCCGCAAGGAAGGCATTATTTTTTGCTGCATACTTTTCTGCAAATTTTTGCGCAAGGTTAAAGTCACCGTTAATTTTTGTTATGCTAGCACTATGGGTATTTTTTATATCTTTTATTTTGTCATTGTTTGCATCGTTGCTTATGAATATCTTAGATTTTATATTGTTCAGCTTTGCAAAATATGCTATTGAAAATGCCATGTTTCCCGTAGACGCGCATACTATCTCCTTATATCCATATTCAAGGCATTTGCTTATCTCTACAACAGATCCTCTGTCTTTGAAAGATCTTGTAGGATTCTGTATTTCAAGCTTGAGAAAGAGATCGGGGTTTTCATTACTTTGCAGCAGTTTTGTCCCCCCTACTGCATAGTGTCTATATTTTGCATCAGGCAGCATATCTTCATATGCCCACATTCCCTCTTTTTTTCTGTCGCTGCTAAAATTGAACTTTTTATATTTGACATCAAGAATCGCTCCACATGCACTGCAGACCTGACGTTTGTATTTTTCATCAAAATGCATTCCACATTTTGTGCATTCCAAAAAATATTTCATAAGTATGCACGTTTAGGCTCAAATGCTAAGAGCCTAAGTTTAAGGCGCAGTATTATTATATTCTTGCTTTGCATTTGCTGTATTTGAATTTAGAGACATAAGCGAATAAATTTCCTCAATCTTATTTGCAATTGCCTGGCCTCTTTCAGTAAGCTTAATCTTTTTCATCTTTCCGTTTTTTTCGCTTTCTACTATGCCTATCATTTCGCAGTTGAGTATAAAATTACAGGTATGCACATATGTTGTATCTGATTCTTTTGCAAGTTTTGAAATATACCAGTTTTGATTAATATTTTTCAGCAAAAGAATGATCTTAGCCTGCTTACCTTTAAAAATAAGTGTTTCTCCATTTTCAAAGGCCTCTTTTTTGTCATCCATAAATATGCACTATTCAAGTCTCTATCTTAGTTTATAATTTTAAATTTATAGCTTTAATTTATAATTTTAATTTATAACTTTATAATTCTGTTTATTACTGAAATTATTATAGCAAATAAAGATATTGCTATAAGAATTATCTTAGGGTTTATTTTAGGGCCTTTTGAAGGAGCATCATAAAAGCTCATTACTCCTGCCTGCGATTGCGGACTGCTTAATTCTACCATTTTTTACACCAACATGCTTTGTTTTGATTTTATTTATTGTATATTTATTTAATTTTTTTATTAATTTATTAATTTTTTATTTTTAAATAACTTTAAACAGTTAAACAATTGATTTTAAATAATTAAAATTAACGCGTAATGATATTTATTAATTATCCTAATTGTTTTTAGTTATTCGCTTTTAATATTATTTTAAGTTTTTTAGTTTTTTAAATTTTATTTTAAAATTTATTTTTATTAATAAAAAATAAAAACAAACACTAAAATCATTAGATATTAAGTGATGAGACGAGGTATTTCTGAGATAGTGATGAATGAGAGTCATCTGATAATATTAAGAGGGGTTGTAGCGTAACTTGGCAGCGCGGCAGGCTCCAGATATATGAATGTTTTTTAAAAAGATTGAGCTTATTGCAATGATATAAATCTGGAATTTTAAAAAATAATGAAGTAACCTGCAAATCTGGGTTCAAATCCCAGCAACCCCAAATTTTTAATTTTTGTTGATCCAGCCTAGTCCTCTAACCTAAGGTTCTTGCTCAAACATTTTATTTTTATTTAAACAAAGTGAGTTGGAACTCCCACATGATGATGCTGATGACCATGAAGAGGTTTGAGTTGTATTTGTTCCTGACTACCGTGGTGTGGATAGCAATAGTGCTTGTACCGATGTGGGCGCGGTTGCCGAATATTGCAGCAAAGAGATACCCTCTCATTCCTTCGGGGTGGTGCTAACAGTATATTACCTGTTGTAATGGTCTTTGAAGAAAGCGCATTTGCCATAAAACATTATTCAGTGAAATTCCCGCTAAAATAGTAGAATTGAATAAAGACTTGGAATTAAACTTATTCTCTACATAATTAATAGTTACGGATAAAATAAAACAATATCGTTAAATTATATCAATGTAAAATAGGATATAACTAATTCAGTGGTTTGATGTCCCTTAATGCCAGAACAGCAGATGCAGAAAGAAAGGCAGGAAAGGCGATGCTGAATGGCAGGCATATAGAACTAAATCAGGACTTCCTTACTGCATTTAATACGATTGAGAATACTGACCAAAATGTCTTCATAACAGGGAAGGCAGGTACTGGAAAATCCACTTTCCTTGAATACCTGCGTGCAAATACTGCAAAAAGTATAGTAGTGCTTGCGCCGACAGGCGTAGCTGCGCTTAATGTGCATGGCCAGACAATACACTCCTTTTTCAAATTCAAACCAAATATCACGCTTGACACCGTGAGAGTTCTGCCTAACAGCAGTAGGCAGGACATATATAAAAATCTAGACCTTATTGTGATCGATGAGATATCCATGGTCAGGGCAGACCTTCTTGACTGCATAGATAAATTCCTGAGGCTGAACAGAAATCAGAACAGCAGGCCGTTCGGCGGCGTTCAGATGGTGTTTATAGGTGATCTGTATCAACTCCCGCCAGTCGTGAAATACAATGAGAGGAAACTGTTCAGCAGCATGTACAAAAGCCCGTATTTTTTTGATGCAAAATCTTTCGAAGCCCTGCAGATGCGGTTTATCGAGTTGCAAAAAAATTATAGGCAGTCCGACGCGAAATTTATCGCAGTATTAAATGCGATTAGGAGCAATTCTATTAATGAACAGCATCTTGATATGATAAACAAAAGGTTTGACCCAGACTTTACTCCTCCTGAAGGAAGCAGGTATGTAACGCTTGCCACTACAAATTCTATTGCAGACAGGATAAACCTGAAGGAACTCGAGAAATTAAAATCACCGAAGTATGTATATACTGCAGAAGTAAAAGGGGACATTGAAGATAATTCCTTTCCCAATGATAAAGAACTTATCCTGAAACTAGGAACCCAGGTGATGCTGCTCAACAATGACCCTGATGGCAGATGGGTTAACGGCAGCATAGGAATTGTGAAAGAGATAATAAAAGGCGCAAGAGCAGACGCAATAATAATAGAGCTTGCTGATGGAGGGGTTGTGAATGTGCTGCCTTTTACTTGGGATGTTTTCAGGTTCTCATTCGACAAGAAGGAAATGAAAATAAAATCAGAGCAGGTTGGGAGCTTTACGCAGTATCCGATAATGCTCGCATGGGCTATAACAATCCATAAGAGCCAGGGCAAGACCTTTGATAAGGTAATAATAGACATAGGCAAGGGGACCTTTGTGGCAGGCCAGCTGTACGTTGCGCTTAGCAGATGCACTACAATGGAGGGCATAGTTCTCAGATCCAGGATCGAGGAGAGGCATGTCTTCAAGAACTGGAGGGTGGTAAAGTTCATGACCCAGTACCAGTACAGGCAGTCAGACGCAGAGCTTTCCCTCGATGACAAGGTCAGCCTGCTGGTATCTGCAATGAGGCGCAAGGCATATGTATCGATCACCTACCTGAAGTCCAATGATGAGAAATCCAGCAGAAGCATACTGCCCATGTTCGTCGGCAGGATGGAGTACAAGGGAAAGGAATACCTGGGCGTGAAGGCACTGGACTCAAAGAGCGGAGGAGAAAGGAATTTCAGCATAGAAAAGATACTCAGCATAAGCAAAGACCAAGGCAGTAAATCCTCTTTGTGAGCCTTCTATACATTTCAATAGTTTCAGAAATTTTAAAAAATCCCAGAAATTCAAAGTCTGGGTAAATTAATAGAAAAGAGCATCATTCTTCGGAAAATCAAATTGCACAAAATACAGTAACAAGCAAAAAGAAGATAAATTTCGTCGTTATCTTATCCCTTACAAATCTTAGTTTTACGATTTTATATATTAAGATTTTATCAACAAAATTAATTTTTTTAAATAAAATAATTATAGCAAGATTAAGTTATTGGGATTGTTAAAATATTACTTTTCATCGTTGCTTCTTTATTATATGTATTAATATCACCATAAATGTGGTAATATATATACA
>JAJYYU010000031.1 GCA_021800515.1 Microcaldota archaeon | reverse complement strand
GAAAGTGTAAGCTGCAATTCTATCTCTGACTGTCGTTTTGCATCAGGATAGATCCTGAATTTATAAGCTTTTGTTAGCTCCATTACAGTCCCTTTGTTTATATACACTTTTCAAACTTTTATACCTTTCTATTTTACGGTTCGCTTTCATCCCACTGCTAAAGCATGTGGGATTTCCCGCTCACTTTGTTTAATAGGATTTATTATAACAAAATAATTATAAAATCTGCTATTTATAATGCCTTATTAAACTGTTTCACAATTGAACAAGATTCTGTGAGCCCTTGATTATTTTTGCATTGATTGCTGGCCCGGTTTCCCCATGCAGAGCTCTGCATATCTCATGATAGGCCCAAGAAAAATTCCTACCATTGGCAATTTAGACTGCAGCTGCCTCATAAAGTCTATATTTTTTTGCGTTAAGAGCTTGAATTTTACCAAAAGTATAGGATAGAGCACAATCGTAAGAGCCAGGTTTGCAACAAGCACATAATATGAATTATGCATCGCAAATGAAAGCAGGTACAAGACTCCAAAAAGAATTATGCTTGGAGCAATCATCAGTATTATCCTGCGTTCAATCTTTACTGAAAACCTGTCAGAAAGCACTTTAAGGAATACTACATTGGAAACGATAGGCATGATGAAAAACAGCAGCACAAGTACGCCCATTGTTTTGAATAACGGCGTAATTAAAAATAGAAGCATGAATTCTATAAAAACTAGAGCAAGTTGATACAGCATAAAGCTCTTAGTATCTCCATGGCTTACAAGAAGGGCGGTCGAGAAGTTGGTTACAGAGAAAAGCCCGAATCCAAGCAGCATAATCTGCAGATAGGAATGCGCAAGCAGGTACTGGTGGGAAAACAGCAGGCGCGAAATTGGCGTGGCTGATGAGATCGCATACACAAGGAAAGGGATAAGAAACAGCAGCATATAGTACAATGCGCTATTGAAAATGCTGTTTAGTTTATGTTTTATGTCATTGCTGCGGAAGATGTTTGAAAGCACAGGCACCATTACAAATGTTGTAGAGAGTATTAAAGTTTCTACTATCCTTGCTATGCGAAAGGACGCGCTGTAATTGCCAAGGATAAAAGGAGTTACATATGTGCCTAGATAGATTACTGAAAAACTTGAAACGCCTAAGACTGCAATGTTTGACACCATGACTGGAAATGAATATGACATAAGGTTTTTTACAGCTTGCATATTCGGCAAGACCCACTTTAGTTTAGTCTGGCTAAATAAGGATACAATTCCTATGCAGAAACCTGCAAGTATCCCTATGAGCATGCCTAGCATAGCGCCGAAAACATTGTAGCCGAGCAGGACAAGAATTACTATGCTTGCTATCTGCACTGATGAAAATACAATATTAACAATTGATGCGTGCTTTGTCTTATTTATCGCGACAAGCGCAGAGAGTGTTATATTATTAAGCACAAAAATCAGCACTATCAATGACGTCAGCTCAAACAAGGATGCAAGGTTTGGATGCAGTGCAAGTGCAGCAGGATAAAGCGAGGCCATATAGCTGCTTAAAAGAATGCCTATTATTGACACTGCCACTCCGAAAATAATTGCAAGGGAATAACCAGTAACAAGTATTTCATTAAAGATCTTTTTGTCACCGAGCTTGTTCCTGAAAGCAGTGCCTATGCCAAAGCTGCCAGCTATGCCAAGGATGACATAAAATGAAAAAAGCACTGTATACAGACCAAAATCATTTACACCAAGGTATCTTGCAAGAAACAGTATAAGAATAAAGGACATTAATGATGCATACAGCTTGCTTAGGGTATACTGCATTGTGCTTTTTGCTGCATTTATACCAAAGTCCTGCATGCTATCTGATATTTCCTTTTGCTCTGCCTTGCTTGTACTCGTTGACATGAAATTCCTTGCCTACATATACAGATTTTATATCATCTTTATTAATATTTGTGGAAAATTTTCTAAGGTTTAAATATTGTTAGAAAACCAGCACGACTCCTGTTATCACTACAAGTATAAGACCCAGAATCTGCAGTTTTGAAAACTTATCTTTGAAAAAGACATATGCAAATATGCCGATCAGAGCAGGCAGTATGCTCAGGAAAATGCTTGCAAAAACAAGATGCTTGGCATAATCCAGCAATGCAAAGATTATGTTGCCTATGCCGTCAGCAAATGAGGCAACTACCAAAAGTACCACTGCAGCCATGCTCAGTTTTTTGTTGAATATATGGCCGTCTTTCAGCTTCTTTTTCTGCTTATCCCAGATTTTTGTTGTATTAAACCATAACAAAAACATAATGCCGAATATGAATGACAGAAGCCTTGCCAGAAATATGACTGAAATTGAATCAAAATTTGCATTCAGCAGGAATGTTATTATGAACCAATATATAGACCATGAGATATTTGCGAATATTGTAGGAATAAAGTTTCTGTTCAGCTCCAGCTTGTCATTGCTTATTATAAAGAAAGTACCTGTTATCAGAAACATGAGCGCAATTATCTCTATAAAAGACAGCTGTTCGTGCATTACAAATATCCCAAAAGCTATAAGCATTGCAGGCTGTATCTGGGCCAATGCAAATGTATTTGTAACCTGCTCAGTCTTGAGAGTCTTGAAATTTAGTACATACCCTATCAGCAAAAATACGCTTGAGAGGCCTATTGCAAGATCAAGCTTGTAGTTTGACAAAGTCGCAAATAAGGCCGCAGGGTTCGGAAGCAGAACTAATAGCATTGGGATTGCCCCAAGACCTATTACAATAGCACTGATTTTATGGTAGTCAAAATATGCACTCACGTACTTATAGAGTATAGAACTTATAAAATAGGAAATGGTCGTAAAGACTGAAAATAATATAACGTTCATAAAACCAGTTGTTGCAGAGCTGCGAATCCGAAGCTTGGATTTAACTTACAATAAAGTCCTTCGCACTTTTGCCGTTTGGGAATGCCCTTCCGTTTGATGCTTCCACAGGCAGCTCCAATTCATTGGATATCCTTAAAATCTCATTCATATCAATAACTCTGTCTGAAAAAAGCTCGATAAATTCTACATTGCCTGCGCGTATCCTCTTTGCCTTGAACTCTATGTTTTGGGTCATGCCTGCTCTTTTTACCTTTACAGAAATCGCGCCTCTTTCGATTATTTGCTTTGCAGTTTCAGATAACATTTTTGCATCCACCATTCGCATATTGCCATTTTTATATCAGCTATACTATTTACTGCTATTGATTATTATATTTATTTACATAGTTATAAATACATTGTCCGCTTGGATGCTCTCGCTTGAGAAAACTTATGCGAAGCTAAAATAAAAAATAGATAGAAAGATGTTATGGACTATAAATTCAAGAGATTTTACATACACAGAGAAAATCAAAAAATACCTAATGGGACCTCAGGCATATTTGAGTATATGCTACACCATGGGGGTGTAATTATACTCGCAATATATAACAACAAAATTGCAATGATCAGGGAATACAGGCCTAGTATAAAGAGGTATACTTATGAGCTGCCTGCGGGCACGCTTGAAAAAGACGAGGCACCTAGCGAGAGAGCAAGAAAGGAGCTTATGGAGGAAACAGGCCTTATAGTTGACAGTAAAAATCTACAATTTTTGTTCAAATCCTATCCAAGCGTTGGTGTATCAAATGAAATGCAGTATTTTTATCTTGCATTCCCAGAAAAGAAACATGCGCAGAGACTGGAACGCCATGAAGTCATAAAAGTTGAATTTATTACGCTTGATAAAGCAATAAAGATGATAAAGGATAACAGAATTGTAAATGGCCCTATGATACAGGCAGTGCTGTTCTATAAAGAATTTATCGCAAAAAATAGAGATAAATAAAAAATAGCAATTATAAAAAAGAATTAAAGAAAGAAAAATAAAAAAGAAAAAAAGAAAAATAAACAATTAGCTTTTTGCGTAATTCAGCCCTGTGCCTATAAAGGATATGATGAACCCTACTAGCACTAGAAGGAAATACGGGGATGTATAGTAAAGAGCAATCAGGGATGCAGCAGATAGAAGCGTCATAAGTACTGCGCCATTTGCCATCATCTCATGCTCAACACCAACAAGATGTGCGAAGCTTATCAGGAATAATGAAATAGAGGATATTACTGCAGCTCCGAACAACAACGGTGACCATAAACTTGCCGACCCGCTAGCCCAAAAAGGATTTGAAAATACTCCTTTAGATGAAAAGGCTAACCAAAGGAAGATAAGGCTTCCTACGAATTCCAAAATAAAAACTGACTTATTTGTTTTCTTCGCCATTTTTATCACATTATTAATTAAATTAAATATCAACAGCAATATTCTTAAATGTTTTTTGCACTTCATTTAAAAACGAAACTCTGGTATTTTTCCTAAAAAAGCAATATAACTTAGGTAAACAGATTTTAAAGATTTGATATATATATTTTCACAAATTATAGTAAAAATTAACTTGATGATTTTTTGGCACAGAAAAAAGTAACTAAAAAACAAGTTGTAGGAGCTCTGCGCAAATGCTTTGATCCTGAGATAAAGGCAAATATTGTTGAGATAGGACTAGTTTATGATATAGCAATTGATGATAACAATAATGTCGATCTCAAAGTTACAATGACCTCGCCTATGTGTCCATTTACCTACATGATACTTGCACAGATACAAGAAAAGGTTGAGGCAATTAAAAACATAGGAAAATTAAGGCTGAATCTTGTATGGGACCCTATGTGGAATCCAGGAATGATGGAGAAGAACCTGCAGTTCAAGGTAACTAAAATATAACCCTGCTTTCATTAAATTATATGATAAGGCATCATTATTAGATCAATACCTGTTGCCTGCCCATAGTCTAAATAGTACTAAAGTTGTTCCTTGCATTCCAATAAAGATACTGCTGCGCATAACCTGCATACTTTCCCCATTTATCAGCTGCAAAATCATGCAGCCTGTCAATGTTTATAGTACTGCCTTTGAAATAGACCTTTTCAAGAGCTCTTTTTATCCATACGTCTATTGGAAATGCATCAAGCTTGCCATAGCCCATAAGTGCAACGCAGTCTGCTATCTTATCGCCTACCCCTCTAATCTCCATAAGTTCCTGCTTTATCTCAATGCTATCCTTATTCCTCAGCATGCGCAGATCAAGATTGTCTGTGCAGTATTCGATTGCATGCAGCATATATCTTGACCTAAAGCCTAAGCCTGCAGCCTTAAAATCGCTTTCAGTTGCATCTGCAAAATCATCAAGCAATGGAAACTCCTTTCCAAATTGCGTTGCTCTGCCGAATCTTTCAATGAGCCTTAGCGTTGAATTTCTTATCCTTTTTATATTATTATTTTGGGATATTATAAATACAACAAGGGTCTCCCAGGGATCATTAAGAGTTATGCGCAGCCCTCTATATTTTTGTATAGATTGCACCATGAACCTGTCTGTTGATATTTCGTCATATATCCTTTCCATATCATCATTAAACCTGAACCTTGACAAGATCTCTGTTTTTGCAAACTGGATCGAATCGCTTTTTAGTTTCAATGCTCCTAAATCTGCATCCTGCCTTGCTTGCACAGTATGGTTGCGAAGACTGTATGAAAGTGTGTTGTCTAAAAAATCTGCATAAAAAGCCAATGGCTGCCCACTCTCAAAAGAGTATTTAAGGCTGAAATCTTTTGGCTTGAGAATTGCATGCATCATGCAACCATCATTTGAGGAGTTCGCTTATACTTTTTCTTACCTGGCTTGCATCCCTAATATCCCTAACAGTAACAGTGCCATCGTCAAGTGTCTGGAAATCGACTGTAATAGAGCTGTTGATGCCTATTTCATCAGCCTTTGCATACCTCTTGCCTATGCTATTTGATATGCTGAAATAAACTGATTTTGTCTTTGAAAGCAGTGAGAATACTTCTCTTGCCTTTTCAAGCAGCTTATCATCCTTTTGCAGAGGGAACACTGCGAAATCATAAGGCGCAATGCTTTTATCGAGAAGTAGTAAGTCCCATTCCCTTTTCCCATCGTTGGAAACCGCATTCACAATAGTGCTCCAGAATAGCCTGTCAAGGCCGAAGCTTATCTCTACGACATGCGGAAGCACTTTTTTCAAATTGTTCATCACGCTCAAGTCAGTGCCTGAAAATGTCTGGTGGTTTGAAAGATCAAAGTTTGTCCTGTATGAATTTCCTGCGACTTCCTCAAAGCTATCGCCTATTTTCACCTCAAGGTCAATATTGCCTTTGGAATAATGAGGCAGTTCATTGGAAAGCATCTGCCTGAACCTGAATGAATCTTTCTTAAAGCCAAGGCTCTGCATGAACTCGTTTTCTTGATGTATGACAAATGCAAAAAGCTTGTTAGGAATTATTTTCCTTTCAAGTGCCTGCCTTATCGTCACATCTGCATAAGGGATTGCAGAATTAGAAGTCTGATCTTCCACGCTTAGCAGATTGATTTGGGAATCAAGGAATGCATCGCTTATGGGCCTGTTGTTTATGACCAGTGTATCCTCTTCAGGGTCAAAGAAATACTCAAGCTCCATCTGTGAAAATTCTCTCATTCTTATAAGTAGGTTCCTTGGAGAAATTTCGTTCCTGAATGCTTTGCCAACCTGGCCTATCGCCACCGGCAGCTTCAAACCATATATTCTGAATATTGACTTGAAATCTATGAATATGCCCTGCGCTGTCTCTGGCCTCAGATATCCTTTTATGCTGTTTAGCGGCCCTATATCTGTCCCAAGCATCAAGTTGAATTTTTCTATCTTTGACTCTGCAAGTGGCTGCCCGCACTTTTCGCATTTAAGGCCTGCATCTGCAATCAGCTTCCCAAGTTCTTCGAAGCTTAGTTGCTTTACTTTTTCCTTCATCGCGCTGTTGCCTTTTTTTTCATAATACTCCTCAAGCAGCTTGTCTGCCCTAAATGAGGAAGAGCACTTGAGGCATGTTATAACAGGGTCTGTAAATGTCTTGAGATGGCCTGATGCCTCGAATACCTTTTCAGGCGCTATAATCGTTGTTTCTATTTCAAGGTTGCCCATCTGCTCTATGAAGAATCTGCGCCATTGATTAGTAAGCCTTTGCTTTATCTTTACGCCAAGTGGACCATAATCGTAGAAACCCGCAAGCTCGCCGTATATTGAGAATGCCGGTACTATAAAACCTCTGCGCGTTACAAGGTTCAGAGCCTTTTCAATGCTTTGGTGAGTCATATATATCAATTGATTATGCAATTATGCAGAATTCTTGTAGTTTTTTCTGCAATTTTATATTTTATTTCTTATTTTTATTTTTATTTTTCTTTTGTTTCTTTTTTATTCTTTTATTATGTTTGTTTTTATTTTTGTTTTTATTTATTGTTTTATTAGATTAGGTTTAGTCTTGCTATTTGATCACTCTATCTTCGCGCCAAGTTCTACATCAGATGCGGGAGATATAAGCGAAAGAGATTTGCCATCATCAGCTATCAGCAGCATTCCATGCGACTCCACATCCATTATTTTCTTTGGAGCAAGATTCGAAACAAATACAACCTTTTTTCCAATGAGTTCTTCTTTGGTAAATGAACTTTTTATTCCTGCAACGATAGTCTTTTTTTCAGTTCCAAGATCCAGAGTGAGTACGAACATCGGCTTTTTTGTCTCTATATCCTGTACGTCTGAAATCATGCCTACTCTTAGATCTATTTTCTTAAAGTCCTGAATCCCTATCTCATCCATAAAATCCCTGTTTAATCTACCTAATGTTCAATGAGATAAAAATTATACTACATATATTCCGCATGCATTGCCTATGCTTGTTATGGTCTGATAGTTTGAAAGCATTGTCTGGTAAGTAGATCCAGCGAAGATTCCTGAAAATGTTGAGTTTGAAATTGTTGATGAAGATTCATCCACATTCAGCACTAGTACTGTCCCTGCAAGGGATGGCGCAGATGAAACTGACTTATAAGTGAATGAAACTACTGTACCTTTTACTGACTTGCTCATACTTATCCCTGATGGAGAATTAGACTTTGCATTCTGGTATGAGCCAGCAGGCGGACTGCTACCATATTTCGCAAGGTAGCTTGAGTTATATAATGATGAGGTACAATTGTTCTCAGCATTTGCATACAGCGATGAATAGTTCTGCATCAGTGCGTAATAGCTGTTTGTCTTAATCAGATTAAGGGCAATAGACTCATTTACTGATGACGATGAAGAGGACGCAGTAGTTGTTGTTGATGGTGATGTAGATGCAGTTGTGGTTGTAGTTGTTGTGTTCTTTGTTGCTTGGGTTTTTGCAGCTGTTGAATTTTGACCTTGCAGAGGTTGTGAAGAAAGCTGGGAATAGGAAGTTACCTGGCTTATGCTTGCAGAATCTGGCTTTAAGAGAAGATACTGCTGCAGAGGGTACATCGAAATATTTATTGAATTGAAGTTCTTTGAAACTGCATTTAGCTTTATTTCAATATCAGCATAAACAGAACCCAGATTTATCTTTGTTGAATTATTCTCATACACTTCAACGCTAAGTACATTATTAATGAAATTTGGAAGTTTCTGTACATATATGTCAGCAGATGAGGATGAAGCAGAATGCAGGTAGATAGCGTATTCTGTATTGTTCAGCTCGAAAAGAAATGGGGACTTTGTGAGGTTCATTGTATACCTTGAAGTTATTTGCGGCAGGGGCTTGCTTGCAGGATGGGAAACTATTATGCCTATGCCTACTGCAAGCAAAATTATTATTATTGAGGCTATTACGATAAGCGCCATACGTGGATTTTTTCTGCCATTATCCACTTTAGGTTTAAATGAAAAAATTTTTCTCTGCATCCCTTTTTTGTTAAACATAACATCATCCATGCAAGTGTATTACAAGAACAATAAATATTATATAAGTTATATAGGTAATTTATTAATTAATAGCGGTTATTTGCATCCTGCTGTTTGCATTAGGCCTGTATTAATAAAAATGAATATTTAAAAATGTTAGACGCGAATATTATTTAGCAGAACTTTATATTTTAATTGATTAATTTTAATTGATTAAATTATTAAATTATAACAAGGCGTATCAATTGAAAAGTGCATATGCATTATTTGCTTTTATCAGTCTCATGGTTATGACAGGCTTTAGCTTCGCGAATGGGATGTATGTTAATATTGTGCATCCTATTAATATGACTGTAAATGCAAGTGCTACAAACACTGTGTACCTTGGTCAGGACGGGCCTGGTCAAACATTCTCTATATCAATAGATGCACAGACTCAGAGCCCAAATGGTACAATTTATAATCTTGGATGGAATGAGTTCAATGCATATAATATGCCTGAAAACTGGACTGTTGAGAACTCATCGCAGAACAACAAGGTGCTGACGATAGAAATAAAGCCGTCTCCTCTTGCAAAACAAGGGCTTTACAAAATGCATTTTGAGGCAATAAACATTGGAAACTACTCAAAATTAGGCACGCTGAAATTCAATGCAACAATCTATATAACGCCTAAAGTCTACAATATAAGCATTGAGAATAGCAGTATAAACGCTGGTTTAGGACAGCCGAGTGCATTTACAGTATTAATAAAGAACCTTGGGGTATCTGACACACCGTTTATCATATCCTCCAAAGGTCTGCCAGGATTCAGCAATAATATTACAGTCATATCACCTCACAACTCTGTACAGGAGTTCAAATATTATGTATTCGCAAACGAGCCAGGAGTATATGATCTTAATATATCAGTGAATGCACTTTCAAGCCCTCTTATATTTAAAAATACTAATGCAACGCTTACGATAAGGCCTACAATTGTGAATGATTATAAGTCAATTGGCAATGGCGCGCTGATATTCCCTATAGTCTATCAGCCTGCATATAGCGTGATGTACATAATCTATGCAGTGGGGCACTACCTACACAATGCACTTAAATAAAAGGGATAGCAATGGCAGACAGATCAGGCAGCATATACTGCAGATTTATAGAGCTATCATCATTAGAAGATCTCGGCGAGCTTGCTAGCTCATTTTCAAATCTTACAAAAACCCTTTACGCCATCAAATCTTCCGACGGATACAAGTTATTCTATATAGGCGAAAGGATAAAAGATGTTAAAAACTTTTATTATATTAACACAAGCACTATTACACCTTATGCGATTTACCACAATGAAAATGAAAAAATGGAATTTAAATTAGTCAGCAAAATTATGGACACCAATGACTTTAAAAGTTATAAATTCCTTATAGTGGAGATTAAAAATGTATTTAAAGAACTGAAAACAAAAGGAACATTTAAATTAGTTAATATAAAAGATTATAAAGCAATGATAAAGAGACTGGCCTTAAGGTCTATTGAAAAAGGCACAAGAGAAAAAGTTTATGTATTCAGATACAAAAACAGCAAAGTCCTATTCTCATTCAATCTATTTGGTGAGGATAACATGTTCGCATACTCTTCTGTAGACAATGCAGACCTTAAGAAAGATTTCAAGATGTTCAGGTGCAATTTTTCAGATGATGAAGTAAAATTCGCTGACGGAATTGATGCAGAAGACAGCAATGACATTTATATAAAAGCAATAAACCTGAAAAAACCTTTCAGTTTCTTCACAATGCCCGGGTAGCTCAGTGGTAGAGCGGCTGGCTGTTAACCAGTAGGTCGCAGGTTCGATCCCTGCTTCGGGCGTATATATAAAAGGTTCGCTTCCTTAGG
>JAJYYU010000030.1 GCA_021800515.1 Microcaldota archaeon | reverse complement strand
ATCAATAAATATATTGCATATGGCAACTACCCTCGGACAGAGGGAAAGTCACGCTCAGGAAGAGAGTGTAAGACCTCAAAAGGAGGCAGTTCTCGAGGAACTGAGAACCGATAAAATACATCCTTTGAAGGATGCGGTAATCGCATGACGCAAAGGAAGCCCACACCATTTATGGGTGGGAGGATGTCACAAATCCTCTTGGATGCATGTACACACTGTAAGGCATATTAGGCTATTTCTGTTTTAGAATTTTCAGCGTGCTATAATAACATTGCTTTAAATTATTGACTATTACCCATCTAGCATTTGCATGCAGAATTGCTGCTCTCTCTACATATTACAATCAAACTGTACCAAGCATTTTCAAAATTGACTTAAACTTTGCTTCTTCTGTAACGTTAAGATCTTTCTGGCACTTTTTAAGACTTGCTGGTTTGTTCATTCTATTATTAATTAGTATCATATCCTTTGTTTATTAATCTAACCAATGCCTCCTTCTCATCCTGCTTTAAAAATGAGCTCATTGCAGCATTAATCTGCAGTTTTCTTATTCCTTCCATATCAATCCATGTTTCTTCTTTGCATAGCCTATAAATAGTATCTGTAAGCGTGTATCCGAACATAGCAGGATCGTCAGAATTTATGCTTACAAGCGCACCCTCTTCAAATAATCTCTTAATGCCTATTTCATGTCTTGATTTTATAAGGTCTGTAAATATATTTGATTCTGGGCATGACTCTATTCCTATATTCTTTTCCTTTATTTTCTGCAATAAATCTTCATACTGCGATACTATTCTTGCATGACCAAGCCTGTCTGCTTTAAGTTCATTTATTGAAGTAATAATATTTTTATGCAGTTGGCTGCCAAACTCTCCTGCATGAACTGAGCGCTTAAGTTCTGTACCAAATGTAAGTTGAAATGCCTGCCTATGTCTCTCTGGAGGGAAATTCGCTTCATCTGTCGCAAGTCCAAGCGCTACAACGTTGTATTGTGCGCATTTTATAGCTGCCTTTGCCACCTCAACGCCGATTTCCGGCGCAGCTTCTCTGCCTATATCAATGATTAGATTTGTCTTAACCCCAAAATCATGTTCCCCATGTTTTAATCCGCGCCACACGCTTTTTATTATTTCTTCATAGCTATTTTTTTGCCCTCCTTCTCCATGGTTATAATAAACTGATTCTCCAGTATGGTATTGCGGTGCAAATTGAATTTCTGCATATATTATATTGTCTTTATTAAGATTTCTTACCTCCTCATATGCTGTGATTTCCAGATTCTCCGGCGTTTGCATCAATGAAGTTACAAGGCCAAATCCTTCACGAAATAAATTTGCAAGTCCTGCATTTTTAAGATTTTTAAAATATTCTGCGAGTTCCCTGCTATTCTTAGCAGGAAGGTGTATTTTATTTTTTCTTGCGAGGTTAAATAATACCTCTGTTTTTACATCACCATCAAGATGGCGATGCAGATCAATTTTTGGTCTTATTTTTATCTCAGATTTTTTAATTGCACCCGCATTCCTATTTTTATCCATTTCCTTCACATATTTTTTGGCCATATCAGGATCTCTTATAACTATTTTATTTTCTTACTGCCTGATTAGATTTTTTAGGTTATATGTCTCCTCATCCTTAAGTGTTTCTATTAAGTATTTCTGCAGCTTAAATCTATTTATTACAGAATTTGCAAATAAACGCAAATTATTTTTTGATTTTATATTTTGCTCATTCTTTAGCGCATTTATAATTAATCCGCATGCTTTATCCGCATCATTTTTTACATATTTTTTATCATGGCCAAACAACTCATTTAAGAAAGCACTCTTTAGATAATAATTTGCTTTTTTAATAGGATTTACTGTTTTATTAAGCTTGCAATACTCTATAGTGTAAAGTAATTCACATGATAGATCCTCACAACTTTTTCCTGCTAATTTAAATTCTCTCAATGCATCTTTAATTTTAAATTGATCTGCGTTAACCTCCTTATGTCTTAACCCAGTAATAGATTTATTAACAAATTTCTGTATGTCATTTTTCAATTTATCCTCAGAATTTTCTTTTTTTATTTTAATGCTCATAGTTTCACCTTCATATAAAATTTTATAAATTTGTTGCTTTATTACTAATAACCTCTAGATTTATTATATTTATATTTAAGATTTTTTTCAATTCTTTGATACTTTGTTAATCTTTTTTGATCTGCATAAAGCTTTATTTCATCCTCTTTTACAATTGTTTTGGGTGTTGAAATCCCTAAATACTTTCTCTTATTTTCAAATATCCTTAAATAATCTTCCCTTAATAAGATATCCTCCTTTGTTCTCAAAATTTCTTTTTTAATTTTTACCTTTTCTAATACTCCTGCGCTATTTTTGTAGCCTAATTCCGTAGGTTTATTATTAAGCCAAATTTTTGCGCCTAATATTGCCATTCCTGCGCCAATTGCAGTTAAAATTAAAGTACTCCTTAATGTTGATCTTTTTTTATTATTTTCCTTATTCCACTTGTATAAAAATTCCTGTTTTTTGGTTTCATACTTCATTAAAATGCACCCATAAATTATGTTTTATTTTTTAAGATTTTTGTGATATTTAAGCATTGCGCAATAGAAGTCAATTGTCTAAAAACTTATTTGGTGTACACTATGCATCTATAATGTCAATTCTAGGTTTTAAAATAAGACTGAATATAATCCTTATTAACGTTATGCTAGGATATTACAAATATATTGTGAGGCTTGCGCTTGCATCAGTTAAACTTAGCAACATTTGCATATGATTATTCAGGCATAGTATCTTGCAACAGCGCTGCAGATATTCTTTTTTAACTCTTCATCAAGACCCAATATTTCTGCTATTATCCCTATATATTCTGCATCAGGTACAAACCATTTCTTATTCATTTTTTCAATGTATGTATTGCAATACTCGACTCCTGCTTTCTTAATCGAATCCTCTGTAACTTCCTTTAGTTCCCCTGAAATTGCACCTATAAAACGCCATATTTTATCTTTATTTCCGCTGATTTTCCATTCTTTGCCTGTTTTTTTTGCAATTTCTTTAATTTTATTACCTACTTCCTCTCTTTTACGCATATGTTTATCTTCCTCCTCATTATCCCTCAAATACTTTTCAAATCCTGCAATGCAGATTTTTTGGCATTTTTCCATTATTTCACCTTAATAATAAAATATTAAAATAACTTATAATTTATTAAGCCATTAGTGTTGTATTTTGCAAATGCCTCCATGTTTAGTTTTAGATATATAAGATATATAATCATAATGTTTATAGCAAAAATTAAAAGTATTATTTATTTTGTTTGATCTAATTTTTTCTGTTTAAAAATGCATAGTGTTTTGAAAGGTTTTCTGAAAATCTGAGTTTTTCGCTGATCTCTGAAATTTTATGGTTATCTATAAGTTCCTCTTTACTTATTAACTTTATAGAGTCTAAGTAGTCACTATAAACTCTTTTTATTGATTTGTTCCGTATCTCCTTTTTTATGCCAAAGCCATCTGCATATAGGTCTGCAGTTTCAGGTTTTCCAATTTTGATAAGGCTTTCGAAACTCTTTAAAAGTTTATATTCTTTGTTTCTAACCATATATTTAAATTGCATCTTGCTCATCAGTTTACCCTCTTTTTTATTCATTTATATCTTTTCTAATTAATAATTTATTTTTTTCATTTTGTTCTTCTTTTATTTCCTCTAAGAATTTTTTTCTTGCCTTTGAGATATAATCCTTTCCTAATTCAAATTCTATTGCTATATTTTCTGCAAATTTTGGCCAAAATCCTGTTAAAATAGTTCCATTTCTAGGTTTCATTGCATCCTTATATGCATTTTTTGCAAATGGTATAAATTGCTCAGGGCTTAGCCCATAAGTTTTGCCTATCTTTGCCACTTTGTAATAAGCATAAGCCAATTCTGAAAATCTCTCTCGGATTTCAACATAGTGCTTACAGGCAATATTTGCAGATTCTGTAATAATAGCAGTATCACATCTGAACAATGCCAAAATTTCAGGAGCGTACTCTACAGGAATCCAATTCCCCTCTTTATTTTCTTTTATGGATGTTATAATCTCCCCAGCAAATTTTACTGCAATGTTTTTTTTGTAAGTATCAGGGATCTTGTTTTCTTCTCCAAACTTTGCAGCAAGGTAAATATTTCCAGAGCGCATCATTTTTTCAAATTGCTGCTGCAAAACATTAAGCTTTTCTGAATCTTTTCTAGTATAACTCTGTAACTCTTTCTTTCTCATAATAGGAGACTTTTTTTTATCATTTTTTTTATCATTTATTTTATTTTCCATACGGCATCAGTCTATTAAAATATAAATCAACTTATATCATCTCAATGAAGTAATATACCACTAATTAAGTTAAACTAATAATCTATTTAATCATTTATAATAATGTTTATTTGTTCTCTGTATGCCCTTTAATAAATGTATGATATGAGTCTATTAATTCTTTTTTATGTTCTTCATAGCTTTCTTTTGAGCAGGCAGCCCTTTTAAATATCCCTATATTAATTTGTTTTATTTTATTAAATGCATCATCAATTTCTGCTGAACTTTGAATTTTATTTAAATCATCAAATACAAGATCTGTTTTGCGTAGCAGGAATCGTGCTGTATTCTTAATATTAAAATCCTCTTTAATTAAAGCAGCAATAGCAATTGAGATACTAACACTCTTTAACGGAATATCTATTTCGCCTACTTTATTATATATCTCGTTTTTAAAATTTCTTGAATTTATATTGTTTATAACTATCTCTGGTAGATCTATATCAAAAGTGTTCCCATTCATTAATTGCTTAAATAACAAATGCAAGGTCTTTGCACTATTTTCACTTCCATCATGATGATATTTATCCTGAGAATGCTTATCAACACCATAAGCCATTGCAAATATGCCGTTAAAATATGCTGCAGATTCTATAAGCCCATTATTTATATATTCTAAGTTTTTGCACAGGTCAAAAGTAAATAGTATGCCATTATTTTTTTGGATTGCGTGTGTTCCTTCATGTACTATTGTGCCTAACAATGCTGTGTCATCAAAAGTAGTTTTTTGGATCTTTTCTCTATTAAAATAAACCAAGTCCTTTTTATTTTCATCCAAACTATAACGGTACTGTGCAACAGAATCTGCATACTTTGTAAAATCCCCTACAAAATAATCTAAGTCCTGAAGTTTTTCTTCAGTTAAAAATTTAATAATTGATTTTGCCTGTCTATATACCTCTTTTTTATCAGAATAAATATATTTGTTAATGCATTCCATTATGTAACCCCCTTTATTTTTTATTTATTATATACTTGAGGCCTATTTTGATATTTATGCTTTTTGCAGGTTTTTGTAGGCTGTTGCCTGTTATTAAATATCTTTTATTTTAGCCTATCCTTTTTAATAAATTAACAATTTAACAATAATAAATAAAAATAAGATTTTTTTAAAAATAAACATAATAAAATTATCGCAACACCTAAAATAATAAAAGGATCTTATTGCGACATACATAATGCTATCTGGTGCTATCAAAATGTCTAAGTTATCAAGTTATTTAAAAGATAAGCGCATACTGGGTTTAATAATAATATTCGCTGTGCTTTTGGCTCTTGACATCCATTATGGGTTACATTTTGGAATTGAATTCATAGGTGGTACGCAAATAAATGTAAGGCTTGAACATAGCGTAAATGCAACAACAATGAGCTCATTAATCTCTTTGTTGAATCAGAGGTTGTCTACATTCGGATTAAAACAAGTTACTGTAGAGGGTGTAGGAAATTCAGAAGTATATGTTCTTCTTCCTACAATATCAAAGACAGAAGTTAATCAAACAATAAGCATTATCGACAGCCAGGGCAGCTTTGAAGGTATAGTAAACGGAAAGGAAGCCGTAAATGGCAGCGATATATTAAAAGGCAGCATAGGTTCATTTACCCAGGCAACGAACAATAGCACAGAATGGATTGTTTCCTTTTATATAACTCAGTCTGCAGCAAAGAACTTTTCAAAAATTGTTTTCGGCCAGGCGAATAAACCTCTATACATGTTTTTAGATAGACCTAGTTCTGCAATACTACTTATTAATTCATCAATTTTATCAAACACAAGCATTGGGATTTCAGGTCCTAAAGCATTACAGATTATGAGAAATACACTTGCTTTTGGCAATAGAACTATACCTGTAGTTGCTGTTTCTAATTCAAATCAAAGTATCGCAAATGCAGAGTCTGCAGTAGAAAAAGGCAATTATACAACCGTGATATTAAGCAATAACCTGAACACAAGTCTTGTAAGTTTCCTGCAAGCAAGAAATTATACCTTGAAATTTGAAACAAAAGAAAATATAACACCTCAATATTCTGTAATAGGCCCTAATGAAACACTTATAAATACATGGCCTGCTGTAGGGTTGCTTTCTTCTCCATTGCTTAATCCATCCATAACAAATGGAAGTATAAGTGAAAGTTATCAGATCTCGGGATTTGCACCAGTGTCACTGACTCAAATTCAACAGGCAAATTACTCTCAGCAAGAAGCGAAGACGATATCAAGTATACTTACTGGCGGGGCATTACCTGTTCCAATTTTTTATGAGTCACAGCAAATAACTCCACCTACTCTTGGTAGACATTTCTTATTTTACAGCGCGATTGCATTGATTGTATCAGTAATTCTGATTTCAATATTTATTGTAATCAGGTATGTAAAAATGTTCCTTATTCTGCCAATACTGCTTACCACTTTGATGGAGCTATTTATAATAATCTCTGTTATAGGGCTAATAGGTACTATTGATTTATCAGCTATCGCTGGCATGATTGCAGTCGTCGGGACAGGAATAGATGCGCAAATAATAATAACTGATGAAATTCTGTCAAAGGATAGCCGCCAGCAGCATAGCGATGTGGTGCTTGGAAAGGCATTCTATATAGTCTATGCAGATGCAGCTCTTTTAGTTATCTCAATGTTGCCTCTCTTCTTCTCAACTTCCCTTGTTACAATGATAGGTTTTTCAGAGTCCGCTATACTCGGTGCGATTTTGGGGATTCTTATAACAAGACCCGCATATAGTGCAATACTCAGCAGGCATTTCAGCTGATTATTTTATAAAATAGGTGTATACTATGAAATACTGCCCCACATGCAATAGAAATAGCAATGAGATTAGGTTTATAGGCGAATTTTGTGAAATATGTACAATAAAAAAAATAAGTGCAGAAATACCAGAATCTGTTGAAATCACGCAGTGCAAGGATTGTGGTAAAATAAAAACAAACCAGGGTTATGTAAAACTGGATAAACTTTCATTATCTGCAATACTGCAGAAGTTGCTTAAAAATAGCTTTGTGAAAATAAAGGCGGTTGATTTTGACAAAAACATTATAACTGCACAATTCTCCATTTTTAAAAATGGCGATAAAGTGCGCTTTGACAAACCTATCTTATTTTCAATTAAAAAATCAATGTGCGATCAGTGCTATAGACGGCATTCCGGTTATTACGAAGCTCTTGTGCAGCTAAGAGTAAGCGGCAATGAATTCTATGAAAAAGAGATAAGTAAGATCGAGAAAATAGCCAGCAGCCTTACAAAGTACATAGAAGCAGGGAATGGATTCATTGCAAAAATCGAAAAATCAAAAAATGGGCTTGACATATATACAAGCGACAAGAAAGCTACTTCTGCATTCATGTCATTGCATAAATTCAAGCCTAAAGTATCATTCACTCTTTATGGCCTTAAAAATGGAAAGAAGGTTTATAGAAATATATATCTTCTTAAGCAAGGATAATATGTGATATTTAATCTCTACTTTTTCTGAGATACTGCATATAAGTAAATTCAGCAAATTCTTTTTTTTCTTTTTTAATCCACTGCTTAAAATCTATAGCTGGAAAATATATATCTCCTGCATAGCTGTTTTTTATCCAGGATATATGCAAAATCTGTGATATTGGCAACATCTGTGAGAATAACCCCGCTCCTCCTATACAGTATATCTGCCCATCACAGTTCTTAGCAATTATAAGTGCCTCCATTATATTTCTGCAAATGCTTGCCCCCTTCTGTGCTCCAAGGCTGCTGCTTACAATTATATTTGTTCTATTGGGTAGTGGCCTGAACTTTTCCGGCAATGATTCCCAGGTATTTTTGCCCATGATAACAATATTATTCTCTGTAATCTGCTTAAACAGTCTGATTTCCTCTGGTATATGCCATGGAAGGGATCCATTTATGCCTATAACTCTGTCATTTGTCATAGCAACTATAATATTAATGTCTTTGTTTACCATATTACACAGCTATGTCAAATTTAATTGCAGGGTAACTTTGGTAATCCTCTATTTTTGTGTCTTCTGATCTCCATTTAAATATATCTTGGAAATTTTCTGTCCTTATATGCGGCGATGCGTATTTATTAACATCCCTGCTTAGTTGTTCATCAGCGCCTTCAATGTGATTTTCATATATATGAACATCACCAAGGAATCCGACAAGTTTTCCTTCCTTCAGATTCGCTTGTTTTGCAAGAAGATGAAGTAGGAGACCGTAGCTAGCGATATTGAAAGGCAATCCTAGCATTGTATCGACAGAGCGCTGGTTCCACAAAAGATTAAGCTTATCTCCTATTACAGTTACCTGGTATCCCCAGTGGCATGGGGGCAGAGCCATCATCTCTACCTGCTGTGGATTCCATGCTGATACTATCATCCTTCTATCTGAAGGGTCTTTTCTAAGTTTTTCTACCAGATTATTAAGTTGGTCTACTCCTTTACCCCTATAGTCTGATTTTTCATCTTTGTATTCTGCATTGAAATGCCTCCATTGGAATCCATATACAGGCCCAAGATCTGTTTCTTCTGCCATTTTTCTGCGTGTTTCTGCATCATGGCTATAAGGAACTTTTAATGGGCTAGCCCACTCATCCCAAATATGGTTGTTTCTCTCTTTTAGCCATGACTTGTCGGTTATTCCTTTAATGAAAAATTCAAGTTCAGATGCAATGTTTTTGAATGCAACTTTTTTTGTGGTTAAAAGGGGAAAACCATTTCCCATCTCATGCTCGAACATCGCTCCTGCAATTGCTAATGTCCTTATTCCTGTCCTATTATCTTTCCATACCCCTTCCTTACGAATCTTCTTTACAATTTCAAGATATGCAGAATCGCAGTTCTTTGTAGTATTTTTTGCATCTCTATTTAATTTTGAATCTACATCATCAGCATATTTGCTCGCATCTTTACTTGTATCCATATTTCCACCGATAAATTAATAATTAATGCATTGATCAATGCATTGATTAAGTCATTATATATTTTGCTTTTAGATATTTAATAACTTTGAATACTTTGTTGTTTGGAAAGCATATTCTAATTTATAATGCAAAATGCTTAAATATCAGAAATCCTTAAACTTTATCGTGAGCATATGGATATACAGACTTATAAAGGTAAAAATAATATACATACATTTTTAAGGAATGGCTTGGAGGTATTTGTAGTCCATGTGGATGGCCTGCAAAGTTCAGGTATAACAATTGGAGTGAAATATGGGTCAATTGATGATTTGCCAAAAAAATCCGGTTCAGCACATTTTCTAGAGCATATGATTTTTAAGGGCACAGACAGGAGGACGCCTATACAGATATTTGATGATTATACTTCTATTGGCGCTTATCTAAATGCATTTACAGAACATGAGCTTACTCTTTTTGAGGCAAAAGTATTCAAGGGATACACTGTAGAAATGCTTGAATTAATGTCAGATATAATAATAAACTCCAAAATTCAACAGCATGAGCTTGAACTTGAGAGGGGTACGATAATATCCGAAAGTCGCATGTATGATAATGATCCAGAGGAAATGTTTGCGCAGCATTTTTTGCAGATGTTATATAATAAAAATCCCATCATTTATCCTGTATTGGGCACAGAGAAAACAATAAAAAATCTAAGTAGGGAAGATATACTAACTTCTTATCAAAAATATTATAATCCTAAAAATATGGTGTTAGCAGTATATGGAGGCATGAATTCTGGCAAGGCTATTCATAGTATTGAAAAATATTTCTCTAATTTTGATAGAGCCGGCTCTATGAACCTGCGCAAGCCTATTGAAGATCCTAATATTGTTTCAAATACGACATTGCGCGAGGATGGACTAAATTCTGTTATCATAGCCCTTGGCTTGAGATTCGGGTCATTTGATCCGTCAAAAATAAATGAATATGCATCGCTTATGCTTATATCTGATATACTTTCCAAAAACCTGTTCAATGAGATAAGAGAAAAAAGAGGGCTGGCGTATTCATCAAATTCAACATATGTCCTAATGGGAACTTATAGCTATCTTGCAGCCTCATCGCAATCATTGAAGGAGAATAAGCAGGAGGTTATGGATATAATGTTAAATCAAATCAGGAGACTGGAATCAGGCAAAATAAGTGAGAAGGAGCTCGAGATTAGCAAGAGAAATTTTGTAATATCCAATAAACTTAGGAAAGAAAATTCCCTTTCAATGTCGTCTGGAATCGTAACAGACAGGCTTACATTCAATGATTTTAATCTTTCAGACAATATAATCAAGCAGATAAGCAAAATAGATATTAAAGGCATAAGAAATCACTTGAGGAACTTAATAAAAGTAGATAATTGTACAGTAGTGGTTGTGGAACCTGGGTGATTGCAAGCACTGTGAGATTATATGATTAATTGGCAAAAAGCTATGCGCTCAAAATAAATACAAAGTAAAAT
>JAJYYU010000029.1 GCA_021800515.1 Microcaldota archaeon | reverse complement strand
GTCTGAGATGGTCTTTCAGCATATTTTGGAAACTCTGCAAATATCGTTTTATTATCAAACATGCTATTAATCTCTTCGCAAGTATATGGTATTACTGGTGCAAGAAATTTTAAAGAGGTTAGAAGCACATGCCTTAAGCAGTAAAGTGCAGCATCACGATTCTCTTTATACGTATTTCCGTAAACTCTATATTTTACATTTTCAATGTAATAATCACAGAATTCGCTTCTGTAAAAACTTATTGCCTTGTTCATTGCATCATATAAATTTAAAGCATCATATGCATCTTGTACTTCTTTTATCGTTTTATTTAGCCTATTAAGAATCCATAAGTCAAATATGCCGAAATGTTTATGCAAGTCCTCTAAATCTGTTTTTATCTGTTTCTCTTCTGTCGCTTTTTGTATGAACATTGCAGAATTATATAGTTTTATTATAAATGCATTTGCATAATCTGTTTCGCTGTATGAAAATGCTCTGTCTTTTCCAATTCCTCCACTTAAGGCTGCCCATAATCTTACAACGTCAACAGAATATTTTTCTATCAATGTAGCTGGTGATATTCCATTGCCCCAGCTTTTATGCATTTCTTTTTTGTCTGTTCCAAGTATCATTCCTGTAGTTAATATTTTCTCAAATGGCTTATTACCTGTAATAACAAGCGTTCTGAAGATTGTGTAAAATGCCCAAGTTCTTATTATATCTGTGCCCTGTATCCTCATAGTTGCAGGAAATGCTCTTTTTATTAGTTCATTGTTATCTGGCCAGCCAGCAATGATTAGAGGTGTTATTGATGAATCTACCCATACATCACAGGTTTCTGTAGCTCCTACTATCTTAGATCCACATTTAGGGCATATCTCTATATCAGGTTTTTCATGAGCAGGGTTTACAGGAAGCTTTTCTTTTTGAGGCACAAGGATATAATCACATTTTTGGCAGTGCCAGAATGGTATTGGAGTTCCAAATATTCTATTTCTTGAAATATTCCAATCCCATTCTATGAAATTTGCCCAATCCTTAAGCCTATTTATCGAAAAGTCAGGTATCCATTGCATCTGTTCCGCGCATTCTATTATCTTTTTACCATATTCCTTTGTTTTAAGGAACCATTGTGTTGATACTACAAATTCTACAGGAGTGCCACATCTGTCATGTACCTTTACAGTATTATTGAGCTGTTCTTGTTTAATTAGCAGTTTCTCTCCTTTTAGTTTTTCAAGTATTTTTTCTCTGGCAGTTTTTAATGTAAGACCTGTAAATTCGAGAGCATCTTTTAGATGGCCTTTTTCATCTATTGCATTGATTAAATTAAGTTTATGTTTATAGTAAAACATTACGTCATTTTTGTCTCCAAAAGTGCATATCATTTCTGCGCCAGATCCAAAATCAGTTTCAACAGATTCGTCTGCAATTACAGGAACAAGCTTATTAAATATTGGCGTTATTATGTCCTTACCTAATATCTTGCTATACCTTTTGTCTGCAGGGTTTACAGCAATTGCAACGCACGCGTGAATTAATTCAGGCCTGGTTGTGGCTATAAGTAATTTTTGGGATGTGCCACTTATCTCAAATTCAATGTAATTAAGGAGTGTACTCTGTGGGCGTTCCTCTATCTGCTCTCTGGCAATTGATGTTTCGCAATGAGTACACCATTCAATAGGATGTGTTCCTCTGTAAACCATATTTTTTTCATGCATAATTATAAGAGACAACTGTATTTTTCTCCTATACTCTTTTGACATTGTTATATACTGATGCTTCTTATCAAAAGTAGATCCAAGAGATTCCATTTGAGTTCTCATTAGCTCTATATTCTGGTTTGAAATTTCCTCACATTTTTCATAAAACTTACTCCTTTCAAGTCCCTTTCCATATTTTTTTTCTACAAGCATTTCTGTAGGAAATCCTTGAGCATCCCACCCTTGAGGATAAAGGATATTGAAGCCCTGCATATATTTATATCGTGCAATCGAATCTATATAGCAAACCCAGAATGCCTGACCCATATGAAGTTCTCCGCTTGTGAATGGTGGAGGTGTATCTATCGAAAAAATTTCCTTCTCATAATTACTCTCGTCAAATAAGAACATCTTATGTTTTTTCCAAAATTCATTCCATTTTGTAGTATTGACAGAGAACATTAAAACACATTGTTTTATAATTTTATTATAAGGCACTAATCTTTAATAATCCTGTTGTTGCTTAATTTATTAATAAATATGGTTTTATATTCTGCTCTACTTCTTGTTAGTATACTTTCATTCAAATCTAGTTCATTGCACTCTAATAACCCCAAATCCAAGTTTTTATATTTTTCAATAAAGCGTTTTAATACCTCTTTATCTATATTTTTATATCTTGCAAAAGTTAAATGTGCATTAAATCCCCGTTTCTCGCTAAAGTCTATTCCTATAACATCATTTATTCTGCGCACTAACTCATAATTTAAATTTTTTATAATGTTATTATTTTCTATGTTGATATACAGTATACCAGATTTCAAGAATACATTGACGCCTTTAAGTTTGATGTTGAATGCAGAAATTTTTATATCCTGCATGATCTTTTTGATTCTTTCAATTTCTATTAAGTCTATTTGGCCAAGGAATAGCACAGTTATATGCAGATTGTTTCGTGTAATAAATCTGATATTATTTATGTCTTGATATAAACCTTCTATTTTATCCTTTATATCTTCTGGAATAGGTATTGAGATAAAGCATCTTTTTTTGAGGTTATTCTTCTTTGCAATCATTTAATCTGCACTACTTAGGAATTGGTTAATGTATAAAATATAAAAATTCAAAAACCATTTTATAACAGGTAAATTATTCCCTATATTTTTTATTATATTTAAGTCCCGTGTTTCTATAGCTCGTGTCTTTGCTAAAAAGATAGGATAAACGAATAAGATAATAAGCACGCCGATAATCAGCAGCATTATGTAATAATGTGGAGTAAAAATAATAAAAGGTATAATAAATGCAAATGCAATTATATTTGAAGCAAAAACCCGTAAAATCTTTAAATGGTTGATGTGCAGATTAAATTCAGATTTTATTGCATTTAATAAAAATGCACTACTAAGAATAGGCTGAATAAGGAATAATAAAAGTACCAGTCCTATTCCTTCAAATAAAAATAATAGTATGGGCATAAGAACAAGCTGTATCGCAGTAATTATAATGCTTATTCTCATAACCTTCTTTACTTTATTCTTGCTGATCAATAAAACATTTGCATACATACCAAATATGCTAGCCAGTATCCCTATGCTCACTATTTTTAGGTATGTGGGTGCAAGCGTATAATATCCTGAAAATAAAGTATATGAGAATGGCGCGGATAAAGCAAAAATCATGAACAAAATAGGTGCTATGAATATGAATGCCAAGAAAATTGCATAGTTATAGAATTTTTCCATACTCTGTGAATCATTACCTGTAAATAATTTTGAAAAAAGAGATAATAAAGATAAGCTTATTGATCCTAAAATAACATCTATAAAATAGCTAACTTTTGATACAATTCCATAATTTCCAAGAACAACACTGCTACTTGCTATATTAGTATGCATTAGTGCAAATCCTGAGAAATATATTATTATTGTAGATAAAAGTATTGGCGCTGTCTGAGGGACTACTCCACCTATAATATTTGATATTGTTATAGGTACTGAAAAGGATAATATCTTTTTCATGGTCTTTTTTTCTATTCTTATTTTTACTTTAGGTTTGAAGAATAAAATGTATATAGCAACTAAAAATCCTATCAATTGACCTGCAATGATTCCGATTATTGGGCCTATTACACCAAATCCGTAAATAACAAGCATTACGCTTAATGCTGTCTGTAAAATCCCTTCAATAAACATTACTATTGTTATTTGTAGTCCCTTATTAAATCCTATCAATGCGCTTAATGCAGAATCATAAAGGATTGTTATTAAGATTATCACAGCAGAAATTTGGATAAGATAAAGTACATTTATATTATGGAATACATAATGCGCAAATAGGCCGCTTAAAAAAAACATTGCTAAACTTAAAAGTCCTCCAATTACAATTTCTATCGCGAAGCTATTTGAAAGAATACCTTCTATTTTTTCTTTTTCATTTTTATATCTATACTCAGAGATAAACTTATTTAGTGCTGTAGATATACCCAAATTTCCAACAATTCCAAAAAGTCCAACAATTGTAATTATTAAAGTATATATTCCATACTTGCCTGGCCCTAGTATGCGTGTAACAATAATAAATGAAATCGCAAGAATTATGAAAGATAGAAATTTGCTTATGACTAAAAAAATAGCAGTTTTTCCTGTGCTTGTAGTTAGTTCATCAACATTTTTAGTGACTTCATCCCGTTCTATTTCCATATAATCACTTATTTGTTTATAATAGAGCCATATAAAGAAGTAGGTGTCACAAAATCAATTAATATTCTCTGTCTGCTTCCAATTAGATTGCCATCTGTATTATTTTCTTTTATTACTATTTGTTTGTATGATTTATTTCTGCCGTTTATCGAAATTTTAGTTTTTTCAGTAATTATTGCGTCAATAATTTTATTAGTGTACTTTTTATTGTCTTTATACATATAAAATCTCATAATTTTTGACAATTCTCTGCTTCTTTCATTAACTATCTCAGGATTTACCTTGATTTTCCATTTTTTTGCATGTGGTCTCACTGCGAATTTTGAGATGTTCATTGCATTGGGTTCTATCATTTTTATTGCATCCAAAGTTCTCTCAAAATCCTCCTCGGTTTCTGTAGGGTATCCTACAATAATATCCGTTTCTATTGATATTTCAGGGATATTTTTTCTTATATTTCTTATATGCTGAATGATATCTTCAATTTTATAATGCCTCCCCATTTCTTGTAATATTTTATTACTCCCACTTTGTATGGGGACATGCAGGAATTTATAAAATTTATCGTAATTTATAATATCTATCAAATTTGATGCAAATCTATCTAAATACTCAGGATTCATCATTCCAAGTCTAACCATAAAGTCCCCTTCGATAGAGTTAATTTTTTTAAGTAATTCTACAATGTTCGTTTTTTTGTCAAATCCATAGCAACCTAGATCCTGTGCAGTTAACTGTATCTCTTTTGCTCCAAAATCAATACTTTTTTTAACTGCATTTAAAATTAATTTTTCAGAAAAACTTTTTAGAGATCCGCGTGCAAACCGCGTTTCACAAAAATTACATGCACTTAAGCACCCCTCTGCAATAGGTATTTTTGCTATTGCACTTTTATAAGGTTCAAAATATTCCAGCCTTTCTTTATCTTTACGCGTAAATAAGATCTCCTGAGATGTATTTTTTATATACTGACTTGTCTTGGCAGCTTCTGCGATTGCTTCTATATTATTTATTGGCATTATAAATGAATTCTTACTATGCTTTCTTATAATGTCTTTGTTAGCACTTGCCATGCAACCGGTAATAATTATTTTTTTCCCTGTGTTCTCATTTTCCAGTCTATCAATAAAAGCAAGTATTTTCTGCTCAGTAGCTTTCTTTACAGTGCATGTATTGATTATCACTGTATCAGCATCTGAGATGGACTGCGCAATAGAAACATTGTTTTTTTTTAAAATAGCCTCTATTAATCCAGAATCTGCCTGATTCAGCGTGCATCCATATGTTTTTATATATGATTTCATATTATCTTTTTATCTAGTGCCCTTCTTATAATTCATATAATTTAAATATTTATATCTCTCTTATTTTAATATTAATTTTTAATTTAACTATACCCTAAGTGTTAATATGACTATTTTATGTGAAAGATGTAAAAAAGAGATATTTAAAAATGAAGTATGTAATTACTGTGGCAGAAAAATTTGCCATGATTGTGTAAAAGCTTCACAAAAAGCCTCAAAAACCCAAAGATTAGTTATTTGCAAAGACTGCTGGAGTAAAACAGAAAAAAGACTAAAATATAAAAATAAAAAAAGCAGCTAATCGACTAAGATTTATTAAAGCTTATATTTTTTTTGTAATATTGCAGTCTGTAACATTACTCTAGATTTAAGGATTCAATCATTCTTGTCAATTCAAATCCTGTTGTATTATCCCCTATAACAATTCCTTTGGAATTAGCAATGGCTGCAAGCCCTATAAATAATGAACCATTATTTGCAGTTGTTGGAATTGAATCAAATCCAAATAGACCATCCATCTTATTTTTTTCATCATCTGATGAGTTATTATTTATTGCAAATCCTTTATTTGTAAGTATATTTGTTGCGCCTATTGTTTTGAATCCAGCAATAGACCCTTTTACAACTTCAACTCCAAAAATATCTTCAATTTCAGATATGGCTGTACTATCATACTCCTCATGAACAAATGCTATTTTATCATTAACTAGAATGTTATTTCCAATGCTATTTAAGTCGCTATTGATTATGCCGACATTGATGTCTGACCCTTTCTCGCGCAGTTTTTCCTTTAAAACATTAAGTTCATATTTTGAAATTAAATTTGAAACGCCTATCGCACTAGAGTTTGCGGCTGTAAAAAGTCCGATAAGATTTGAAGAATTTATGCTTATCTCAATAGCCTCTACATCTAGAGTGCTTGAAATCAAGCCAACTGTTTTCTTTGGCAGAAATCCTGTAAATGCATATTTGTCATTGGCGCATCCGAATGCACCTACATATTCACTACCGCTTATCAATAATTTAATATGGTCCATAATTTTCAACTGTATTATAATAAAGGATTTGCAGCTAATATTATTTAAATTTCCTCATTAAATGACTATGTTAAAGGCTGCAATTAGAGCAGGTATCAACCTTCTCCAATAATTTTTGAGATGCTGTCAAGCAGCTTTTTTTCATCATCATTCAATAGATATGAAAAATCCCCTGACAATAGCTTTATATCTGTTTTACTAAGCTTAGAGTATAGTTCCTGGCCGTCTTCAATCTGCCTTCCAAATGTAACCCCATTTACCGAAATCGCAACTCTTTCTCCTTTTTTTGCAGTATTTAATGGAGTGCCTTCATTTTGTATTCCCTCAATCTTGCCTATTATTGTATTGTTCTCTGTTATTAATATATACCCTGGTTTTAGCCTTCCGTCAAGAACTTCGACTCCAAATACTGCAGGATGTGAAACTCTGAAACAGCTGTTAGGAAGTATCATTAATTTTCCTGGGAATACTATCTTGCTTTCAATCTCATTAATCCTATTTCTTTTGTTTTCTTCAACAATCGCCTTATATTCATCGACTATCTTGTATATTATATTCTCATTTATTATCTTGATATTGCTCAATTCCGCAGCTTCTGCAGCTTCCTTGTCAACAGAAACATTAAATCCAAGAATCACTGCATTACTTGGGTCCTTCACATTCATTGCGAATGCGTCAAGTACATCCCTTTTTGTAATATTCCCTATACCTTTCTTGCCTATCATGAAATTTCCGCTTTTAAGTAGTCTCGAGATTGCTTCCATGCTCCCAATAGTATCTGTTTTAAGTATGACTCCGCTGCTGTCTGTCTCAAAGATTTCATTTATGTCGGATTTTATTTCCTCTGCGTAATTCTCATCTGTTACCTGGATTATAGGCGATCCAGGTAGTACATCATCCAGTCCAGTTGCGCTGATTTTAACGCCGCATGCAGCATCCACTTCCTTAAAATACTCAAACCCTCCTCCTTGTTTTGGCTTTAGAAGAGCTTTTATTTTTGCAGTTGAAATCTGCAGTGGGGTCGCGAATGCGATTATATCATTTATGTGCAAGCTGCCGTTATATATTATCACATCTGCTGTTGTCCCAAGTCCTGTTACCTCTTTTTTTTCTAATACATTCCCTTTTCCAGGCCCACTTACTTCTATATTAAGCTTCATTTCAAGGAATTTCTGCGCAAGGCCTGAAATAAGCATAAGCAGCTCCGCAATACCTTCGCCTGTCTTTGCGCTGATTGGAATTATTGCAATCTGCTTTTTGAAATCTGCTATTCTGTCAAATCTCTCACTATCAAATCCATACTCGCTAAGCTTTCCAATCATTTCCCAAAGTTTGTTGTCTATAAGCTCTGTAACCTGTGGACTCTGCTGTTTTAGTGCTTCTAGTATACTGTTGGTTTTGGTTGCATGCCATCCTGTTATAAGGTCTATCTTGTTTGCCGCAACAACAAAAGGAGTCTTATATTCTTTTAATATATTTATTGCTTCAACCGTCTGCGGTGCGAACCCCTGAGATATATCTACAACAAGAATTGCTATATCCGATATGCTTCCTCCTCTTTTCCTTAAATTTGTAAACGCTTCATGCCCAGGAGTATCTATAAATAACAACCCTGGAATTTTCAAATCAAACTTGAATATACTCCCTAGTGATCCGCATATCTTGTTAATTACGCCTATAGATACCTCGCTGGCGCCTATATGCTGCGTTATTCTCCCAGCCTCCTTTGCTGCAATGCTTGAACTGCGTATTCTGTCAAGAAGAGTTGTTTTGCCATGATCAACATGCCCCATTACACAGATTATTGGTTGGCGTATCATTTTTTCATCCATTGCGCTTAAAATACTATAATTATGATGCACTTGTCAATTGAGTTGGCAGGTTATTATTCTTATCTCTCTCTAAAATATAAATATTTGCAGAATCTATCTGTTTCAGCATTTCATCATGAGTTATAATAAAAATCTGTTCTATTATACTAGGTAGTGTATTGCCTAGTGCCTGCATTAAGCTCTTAATTCCATTTGCATCGAGATTATGCGTAGGTTCATCAAGCACTATCATCTTCAAATTAGGTACAAGTATCATTGACAGTGCTATGCGCAATGCAAGAGACGACATTGATTTTTCTCCGCCACTTGCTATGCTGTCTATGGGAATCCAGTTTTCATCAGCCTCGTTTATCTTATGGTTTATCTCTATTGCATAGTCGTCTGCTTTTGGCACAAGCTTTATGCTGCTGTAATTTTTATATGGATAAAGTTCATTCCATAGATTTACCATCAACCTATTTACAGAGAGTATTAGTTTGTCCCTCAACTGGACCTGTATTTCTAGAAGAGCTTTTTTGAATTTGTTCAAATTGCTAAGCAGCTTTTTCTTTGTATTTATCTGCTCTTGCATTCGCATGAAATTGGCAATATCCCTCTCTTTATCGGCAATCTGTTGCCTTAAATTTGCAATATATTTCGAGCTAGCATCGATCTTCTCATTTAATCTTGCAATTGTAATCTTATACTCGTTCAATTCATTCTTCAGTTTGTCAATGCTGTTTTCATCAATATCTATTGCGTAATATTCCTTCTCAAGGGTAATAAGATTTATTTTATGCTGTTCAACGTGTTTTATTTTATCTTTTCTCTCTTCTGCTCTTTCTATTTTTCTTTCATTGTCTCTGATTCTATTCTCTCTTTCTTTTATAAACTCCTCTATCTCTTTGATTCTGTTTTCTGTTTTTATTATTTCTTCGTCAAGTATACTCTGTTGTTCTATTATCTTTTCTATATCCCTATCTGCATTTTTGTAATCACTAATTCTGGTTTTAATATGTTTAATCTCATCTATTGACTTTTCAAGCATTGCTATTTTACTAGTTTCATTTGCAATTGTTTCATTTGTAGTTTTTGCTTTTTCATTAAACTCTTTTAAAAGTATTTTTTTATTTGTAATTAAATTAAGTCTAAAGGTTTCATCCAATTCTCTATCGCATACAGGGCATTTTCCATAGTGCGCCTCAAGGTCTTTTATGGCTTTTTGTGTCTCCTCAATCGATACTTTATTGTGTGCATATTCTTCTTTTAGTTTATCTATGTTAGTCCTGCTCTGTTCAAGCGCTTTTGTTGTTTTATCTTCATCATAGCTTTCAAGCCTGTTTAAAAGTGCATGTATCTCTTTTTTCCTTTTTTCACTCTCTAATATTCTGCTTCTTATTTCCCCTATTTTTCTACTATTTTCCCTGTCTTTATTTCTTTCTAATATTAATTCCCTGTCATATTTTTTCTTTTCATTTTTATCTGATTCATTCTTTCTTGTTAATTCTTCCTCATCAAAATCTATTTTTATCTTGCTAACCTGATCTGTGAGCGTATTTATTTCAGCCTTGATTTTAACTATATTTTCTCGGAGTTGCTTTTTCTTTTCATACTTTAACTTTAACTGTCCATACTCTGTCTCTCTATCAAGCAATTTCTTAGATTCTGACTTTATATTTTCTTCAAAATTCTTTTTTTCTACCTCATTTTTTTCAAGTTCCTTTTTCAATGATTCAAATGAGCTTTTAATCTGCGCAACATCAATCTGCCCCATATCATTTTCTTGCTGTATTATATCGCTTTTTATGCTATTTATCAAGCCTGTAGCATTGGTTTCTGCAATTGAAAATTGGTCAAGGCCTAGCATTTCATCAATCTGCTTCTTACGGTCCCCTTTTGCAAGTTCAATAAAATAATTAAGTTTATTCTGCTCAGAGTATATCGCCTTTGAAAATGCATCGTAATTTATTTTAAGTATGTTCTCTATCTCTTCATTTACTTTTGTTGTCTGCTCCTGTATCACAGACCTATTTTTCTCAAGCACTGCTTCTGTGCCTCCTATTTCATTTATTTTTCTTACAACCCTATAAAGATCATTATCAACTGAAAATAGAAGCTCTACACTGCAGCTTGTTTTTTGGCCTGAATTATTTTTCATTATAAGGTCCGTAAGCTTTACCTTCCTTCTATTTAGGTCAGGAAATGTTCCAAAAAGTGCATATGAAATTCCGTCTGTAACAGAGCTTTTTCCAGATCCCATTATGCCTACTAATAGGTTTACGCCCTTCATGAAGGAAAATTTTGAATTTTCATGCGTTTTCCAATTTATCAGGTTTAGTTCGATAAGCATATGCTGCACCTTTATTTAGGCATTTTCTATTGTGATTGCACTCTTACATTTCCAAGTACAATATAATTGCCCTCTCTGCTAGTGCACGGTTCGGAATTTAAGCTTGAAAGAGCATATGCGCAGTAATAACCTTTAATATATAATGTGCCCATGTTTATCGTCCCTGGAGTTTCTATTGAATTGAATGATGCTGTGCATATTGTCTCATTTCCCTGCCTTAAGGTTGTATTTGTGCAAAAGCCCATAAAACTAGGGGTTCCAGAAATCACTGCATTAAAACTTGATATATTTATTATCCCTACTTGGGTATCGCTAAGCATTACTTTTAATTCTGATCCTGTAGCGACATGACCTGCAGAATAAACAGTATTGAACACTGCGTCATAACAGTAAAACCCTGAATAAAAGTTGCAGGTGCTCGATATAATGCTTTTTGGAGTGAATGCGAACACAAATAGTACTCCTAGCATCAATGCTATTAATAAAAATGCCCATGAATATGTTGTTAAAAATTCTACAGCACTCTGTATACTGAATGACCTGTGCATATTTATATTTTTATAAAAAGGTATATAAAAACTAATTTAATATCTCATAAACTATTTAGCATCGCAATTGCAAATCCCTTTATATGCAAATCAAGATCATTTAATGGTTGTGCAAAACACCTCTTTTTAACAAAGTGAGCGGGAAATCCCATATGCTTTAGCAGTGGGATTAAAGCGAACCGTAAAATAGAAGGTATAAAAGTTTGAAAGTGTATATAAACAAAGGGACTGTAATGGAGCTAACAA
>JAJYYU010000028.1 GCA_021800515.1 Microcaldota archaeon | reverse complement strand
CACATATATTATGGGTTAGAAAAGTATAAATATAGATGCTGAACCTGTTTAGCGCAGCAAACCATAATAATAAGCAATGCACTAATAATGATAGAATAATAGAGGGTAAAATATGTAGGTGATAAACATCTTCTTCAAGAAATTTTGTAAACCACAGTGTTATTTATTGATTAACCTCCCCTTTATTAGTCTATCAAGTTTTGAATGAAATGGCTCAATTTTTTCCTTGAACCTTGCAATTAATATTTGCTTGTCAGACAGTTTTATCTGGAATTTATCTCCATTGTGTAATGTGCAGATTTTCTTCCCATCATATTTAAGAGTTCCTTCATACTTTGTGATTTCGCCTTCTATTACCTCGTCTGCGCCAACTATTATTGGATTTGAATATGGACCATCTATATTAAGGAAAGTTATGCAAAGAACATTAGGTGCTAGTATTATAGGCCCTTTTGCGCTTCTATTATATGCTGTCGAACCAAGTACAGTTGTGACAAGCATTCCATCTCCACTTATTACATAAGGATATATGCGCTCTAGTTTTTTGCCATGCCTCTTACTTAATATAAAATTAACAGATAATGAAATATTTTTAAGCTCTATTTCATTCACTGCAAAATAGCTGGATCCGTTTACTGTGACTTGGATTTTATTTGAGATATTTTGTACAATAAAATTATCTTCCTTTATATTTTTTATTATATAGTCAAGATCCTTAGTAGTGAGATCTGAATAATAGCCTATGCTGCCATTTTCAATTATGCGTATAGGGAGTATTGGGCAAGAGTACATTGATGCAGCTTTTATAAATGTCCCATCACCCCCAATTGCAAGGCATAATTCTGCTTTTTTTGAAATCGCAAAATTCTGTTTTAATTTTTGCATGAGTTTTTTGTCATCGCGCTTAAGCACAACATTTATTTTATCCATGAATATCCTTTAGAGCTTATTACAATACTTATATTATAAATGATAATATTAGGTAATTATTAGATAATTAATTTAAAATAAAGCTTTTTATTTTTAAGCATTGAATATAAATTATGGTATTTATAGATAATTTAGTATTGGAGTTATTTGTTCTATTTTTCAGTGCAATCTTACTTTTATATGTGATAATAACTTCTTACTTTAGATTTAGCAAAGCGAAAAAAGAATTCGAAGGTATAAAGGAAGGCATGATCCCCCTATTTATCCTTGGAATTTTTATGTTTGTAAATGCCTTGGCTGAGGAACTTAAATGGACTCTCCCTGGAAGTTATAACATCTTATTTTATGATCCCTTTATGATGTTTGGGATACTGTTGATAGGTTTAAGCATAACTATATTTTTTGGTAAGAAAACAAACTATATTGGCTTTCTTGCCATGCTTTTTGGCATCATAGTAATTTTATACGGCATATATGGATATAATTTAGGCATGACAAAGTCGCCACAAATGCTGCTTGGGCTTTATAGCCTTTTCGGCATTGCAGGAATCTTTGCATACCCTGCAACATTAGTTTATGATTTCCACAAACAGTCTAAATTCTACTTATTTGCATTTGCATTGTTTATATTATTTCTTGCGCTTGCAGGTCTTGCAGCGCTAGTACTTGGTATGGTATCGCTTCCTGCTCATTTGGCATCCCCACCATAGTTGAAGGAAGAAATATCTGCCAATTCTATTTTTCTATCAATTTTATTTTATAGATTATTAATGGAAAGCACATTAGGAATTAGCATTATATTTGCATAGCTATTCTATTAATAATAATTGCTACTGAAATTATCGATACAAAAATAAATGCTTCTCATTATATAATATTTACAAAAAAGCTTGCACTAGTTTTTATAAGATCCTAATAAAATAAGGAGCCTTTATTTATTAAAAATGGGGTTGCGGAGATTTGAACTCCGGTAACCGGCTCCCGAAGCCGGCAGTCTACCAAGCTAGCATACAACCCCTATTTAGCATTGCCTATCTTCTTTCTTATAATAGAGAGACAATAAATAAATTAGTTGCGCTAATCTTAACTTTGTAGACATAGGTTTAATTTACCAGAGCACTTAGATAGGGCTTTACTGCTTTATTGTAAATTTTGAGTTTTTCAACAAAGCAAATCCCCTCAGCGCTTAGCTACTCCTAATTAATGCTACTTTTTAAATGCGCCACCTTTATAGTCTGCATATAACCAAAGAAGAGTTCCTATTATTATTGCAGCAAAACCTGCTGAAACATAAGAGTAAAATCCTCCATTGAAATCTCCGTAAAGCCATACTAAAGACCCTAATAAAATAAGGGCAGTGCTTACAAAAATAAGTTTTGCATTGAAATATTTCATTATTGCAACAAAATAAATGTTGACTATTAAAGTGATTAGTATTAATGCATATAAAATATAATTAATTACGCTGTAGTTTGCAGCATAAACAGGAGGTGTTACAGAGCTGGATGATACAGACGAATTTGGTATCTGAGATTGGGATGTTATAGATGCACTTGTCGCATGCGTAGACGATGCCACATTTAATATTATAGTAGAATTGTTTACAGAAGGATCATCTCCTGTTGCCTGAAATGAAAGAATATATTGGCCTGGAGGAGTTGTAGGTGCAGAAATTATAGTAAGTACGCCTGAAAATGTTGGGTCCCCTGAAGGATTGCTCATTACTATATTTATGCCTTTTTGAAGAAGAGCTGTTTGATTCAATAAACTTATACTTGTACCCCACTTGCTTCCGGATACCAGCGCAACAGTATAATTAACACTTACAGAACTGCCTTGGGTTATATTGAACTGAGTATTTGAAAATGATATTTTAGATGTTCCAATACCAGCTGCAAATGAAATACTGAAAAAAGCTGACAAAAAAAGGGCAATAATCAGATACTTTTTCATGTTATCACTTATTATGGCGTTATATAAATTATATAATTATATTATTATAAACTTATGTAAATATGTAAAAACTAGTTTAGCTACGGCAGATAATAAACAGCAATCAGTATAATAACTTTTGTTAAATATTTATTTTGCTATGAGGATGCTCATTAATTGCATAGCTACTGCATCTTCAAATATTTATAAATCCTGATTTTAATATAGTCAAAAAGCAGAACAAATAATGTGCTGAACAGTAAGATAATCATAACAGGATATATCCCGATTCTTGGGATAAATATACCAAATATAGAAATTATTATGCCAAATGCTGCCCCACTTAGTGATGCAATAGCAAGATACTTGCTTGGCCTTATTCCAAATAAGCTAGTCTGCGACCTTATACTGTAAAGAAGCATAATGCTAGTAATATCAAACATCAAGAATATAAATGTCTGAAACTGTTTGGTTCCTGAAATAAATGGCATTGAAAGGAGAGATAGGATTAACAGAAATAGGAAAAATACCGCGCTTAGGCTAAATGAGTATTTTACAAGATCCTTGATTTTCCATATATCAGGGTTTTTTGAATAAGTAACATTGTCTGTTGAAATTGATATGTTTGCGATATCTGTTGTAAATATCAGCAGTATAAGCATAAAAGGAGTTATTGGAATTATTTTTATCGAAACAAATATTATAAAAATAAAAAGCAGTAGCTGGAATATCCTTATCAATTTGAACATTGCATAAACCCTTATGCGTTCAAATATTTTTCTGCTTTCCTTTATTGCATCGACAATCACATCTATTCCATTTTTCATAAGGACAAGACTTGCGACGCTCTTTGCAATATCTGTTCCATTTTCTACACATATGCCTATGTCTGCCTGTTTTAGCGCAGGGGCGTCATTTATACCATCGCCTGTCATTGCAACCCTATAGCCTTTGCTCTGCAGGGCTTTAACAATCAAAAATTTATCTTCAGGATATATGCCTGCAAATCCATCGCTCTTCTCTACAATGTCATTAATAGCCTCCTCGCTTTTGCCTTTTAGTTCCTCTGCTGAAATTATATTGCCCTTGATTCCGACTTCCTTAGCGATCTGCTTTGCTATAACAATATCATCGCCTGTCAGCATTTTTATTGATATACCGAGCTCCCTAAGTTCTTTTATAAGCTTTGCTGCATCCTTCCTTGGTTCATCATACATTGCAATTATGCCTAGAAATTCTGCATTGACTTTACCCTGCTTTTTCATAACGCCTATTGTCCTGAATTCCTTGCTCGAATACTTTTTTACCTGCTGCATCAGCACTGATTTGTCTTTTTCACTGAGCCTGCAAGACCTTGCTAATACCTCAATCGACCCTTTTGTTACAGTAAATGTTTCATTTCCTGCCGATATTTTTGCGCTTGCATATTTTGTTGCAGGTGTAAATGGAGTAAATGAAACCTGTTTTAAGTTTCCTGCAGAGTAGTTTTTTTTGCTTGCATATGACATTATTGCTAAGTCAATAGGATCATTGCCTTCCCTATCTGATGCAAGCAATGCATCAGCGACCACATCTTTTTCAGAGTGCTTTCCAAGTGGAAATACCTCTTTAACCTCAAGCACATTTTTTGTTATCGTGCCTGTCTTATCAAAACAAACAACATTTATGCCTGATGCTTCCTCAATCGCCTGCAGGCGCGTAATTAGAATTGATTTTTTTGAGAGGCGTTCAGTGCCTACTGCTGTTGAGACTGTTATTGCCGCAGGAAGAGCCACAGGAACTGATGCAATAAGCAGTACTAAGCTAAAAGGCAACATCTCGGCTACAGGATATTTAAAAACAAAGACAGCCCAGAGAGTCATAAAGATGACAAGCAAAAAATCTATTGCAACGATATACTTTACAATATTAAATATATCTTTTTCAAGATGCATTTCAGGTTTTGCAAATTCTATAAGCCTTGTGGTGCGACCGAAATAAGTATTGTATCCGATACCTATGACAAGACACATACCTGTACCCTGCTTTACTGCTGAACCAGAATATAAAATGCTATTTTTCAGCTTTGGCTTCATTTTAGTCTCGCCTGTCAGCACTGATTCGTCAATCCTCAAATCATGTGATGAAATGACTTTAAGATCTGCTGGTACTATGTCCCCTGTCTTTACAGATACTATGTCCCCTTCTACCAGCTCCTGCGCAGGCCTTACAGACCATTTATTATCTCTGAGAACCTTTGCATTAACAGCAAGCCTCTTCCTGAGCAGCTGCAATGAATTGTCTGCCTTCCGTTCCTCGATAAAAGTGACTACTGAATTAAAGATGAGAAGAGCAAGGATTATGTACATATCCTTGAAGTTACCTAGTAAGTAAGATATCAGAACTACTGCCTCTAGCATAAGGGAAATTGGCCCTGTGAAGTTCTTTAGAAATTGCACTAAAAAGTTTTGCCTTTTTTCAGGTATCTCATTGCTCCCTTGTACTATTCTCCTTTTTTCTACCTCGTTATCTGTAAGCCCTTCTGGCGAGGCTTTCAGATCTTTGAGCGCCTGCTTTATATCTATACTATCAAATTTTGTCTTGCTGCTGTTTGCAGATAAATTAGTCATTAGTGACATCTTCCCACCTGTGGATGGGTATCTTTGCTTTCATTCAGGTGCTAAAGAATGCAGGATTTCTAGTTCATGTTATTGAAATAACTGAATTATAGCCAGGCCTGCCACTGCTCCTGTTCACATTAATTCATCAAGGTCTATTTCTTCGTCAGAATCTATTGGTTGGTTGTAATCTGGAAAGTCAACGCCGCTTACAACAATCATCACGCGGATAAGATCCTTCTGCATGTCAGGTTCAATCCTAGCACCCCACTTGAGCAGTGCAGTAGGATCTATTCTGGCTGAAATATCCTTGAACACAGCCTCAGCCTGCCTCAATGTAAGATTTTCACCTCCAACAATATTGACCAATGCTTTCTTGGCATTTGACAAGTCAAGATCCAGTAGTGGACTTTTTATTGCATTCTCTAGTGCTACGCGTGCATGGTCTGTTTCTCTTGAAGCTGTTGCAAGGCTTTCACCATTTCCTATAACACCATAACCTGAATCCTTAAGAGTCGCAGTGAGATCTGCAAAATCTATATTTACCATTCCTGGCTTTGTAACCATTTCAACAATTCCTTTTGTTGCACTTGCAAGAACCTCATCTGATACCCTAAATGCCATGTTTAAAGGAAGGTCAGACGCAATTGAAAGAAGCTTGTCATTCCTTATTACAATTAGGGTATCGACTTCTCTTTTCAATCTATTAAGTCCCTCAAGAGCATTTTTCATTCTTGTTGCACCTTCGCTTGAAAAAGGAAGTGTTACAATCCCTATTGTCAGCGCTCCAAGCTCTTTTGCTTCATGGGCTATTACAGAAACAGAGCCTGTACCAGTGCCTCCGCCGAGCCCACAGGTAACAAAAACAAGCTGCGCATCGCTTATAAGATGCTTTATCTCTTCTTTAGACTCCTTTGCTGCTTCTGCGCCGATTTTAAGATCGCTCCCTGCACCAAGACCCCTTGTAAGTTTTTTGCCAAGAAGAAGTTTTCTATCAGCCTTTGTTTTTACAAGATGAGCAGCATCAGTATTCATTGATATTAAATCACATCCCTGCACGCCTATATTGAAAAGCCTGGTTATTGTATTGCTCCCACTGCCCCCTGTTCCTATAACATATATCTTTGGCTTTGAATTTTCAATAAACTTAAGCAGCTCCTCATCATCCTGGCTCATAACTTCAACCATAACATCATCTTTTTAATCCACTATTAATCTTATAATTATATTATTAGACAAATATAATTAAAGATTGTTATTTATTAAGGCTGAAATATTCTGTAAATTTTGGTGTTGTCCTTATATTTTTTGTAGTTTTGAACTTTGTGGACGATATAAATTCGTTTTTCAGCAACTCTTTTATATATGTATATGCAGAAGTGCCAAAAATTTTTACCAACTTGCTCTGCATTACTGGTTCATTCTTACTTATATACGCAAGTATTCTTAATCCTGATCTTGAGATATCAGGAGTTCCTGCCAGGTTGTTGACTTTGGCAAGATACTCCTTTTTTATTGTAAGAAGATACTTTCCGTTTATCTCAATAACCTCAAGCGCAGAATCCCTTGCTTTGTAATCTTCAATAAGAGATAGCATAAATTGTTTTACTATTGAGAGAGACTTTATGCCAAGAGATTCGCTTATCTCTTGCACAGACATTGCCTTGTTTGAAACAAACAGGGCAGCCTCTATCAGTTTTTTATAGTCCGTACCTTCTTGCAGCGCCATTAAATCACTAATTATTTAGGCTCCTTATTAAGATATCTCCAAAAAAAGGATCCTGATAAAGCAGTATTTTATTCTTTTGCATCAAATATAAAAGAGGCACAAAAAGATTTAGAAGAGGATCCTCATTGAACTTTGACATTAAAGTTATAAAACTAGTCATTTTTTCAGAGTCTAAGTTTTTCTCAATCAAGTCAAATATTATCTTTATCCTTTCATCTATTCCTATATCAAATACTATGTTTATTGGGGCTTTTTCCGACTGCGGTCTCTCTGTATATTTTTTTTCAATTGCCATCGCCTCGTTGAGTGCACCTAGAAGGTCATCAAGAGTTATCCTTTTGTTCGGCTGCAGTCTCATCCTAGGATAAATCGCATCGATTTCAGGCAGTACCCTCTGGATATTTGCATCTTCAGTATCCAGCAGTGTCTGGCCCGCCTGCTCAAACGAAATAGTACTACTCTTCAATCTTACCATTATGGCTGCTGCAAATATTATATTTGCAGGCACATATAGATCGAGCAGCTTAAGCTTCTTTATGAAATCAAGATAAGAATGAATTATCCTGCCTACATCTATATCCCAAATATTAAGCTTGTTATTTTCAACTAGATGCAATAGTATATCCTTCCATGTCGCATTTTTCACAAAGTTCTGTATTCCATCTGCATCGCTAAGATTTATATTTGCTTCGTTATCCCTTCCAGTCTCTGCATTGATTTGCATCGTCTTCTCAACTATTGACTGCCTCATACTTGTCGCCAATATATTATAGCAATAAATAATATTTTAATTTTTTGTTTAATTGCATGCGCAGTTTGTTGGCTAACAAATTCTATAAGCAATTAAATAACAGACTGCAGGCAGCACTATATAGGACTTTATTCTAATTTATTTTCCTTTCTGAACCTTATGTTTGTGTCTATTTTTTCAAATACCTGATATTTTGTTTTTACTATATCCTCTCTCATATTCTCCTTTCTATCAAAAAATAATCTTAAAGAGTCTCTTGTTGCAGTATCATCAACAAAGGATATAGAGAACATCATAGTGTCAAGCTTGCCTATCTGAGGAGTAAAAAGCGTCATAAATGCCTTCCAGTTTTTCTTTAACCATTTAAGGTAATAGGTCTTGTTTTCGCGTGAAAGCAAATTTGAAGAGGAAACAGCTGGGATATATATTTTATCTTGCAGCCTAACATCATTTGAAAAAAAGAAATCAAGCAACGATGGAAACAGCTTCTGATCAGCAAAAAGGCTTATTGCACCCAAAAATCTGATTTTATCATTAGGGTCTTGCGTATTCTTATAAAGTTTCATTATTTTATTATATTCCTGAATGCCCCCATGGAATGCAATAATTGAAAGATATGCACTTTTCAAGTTTTCATTCACTTTTTTATTTAACATAATATCTGAAAACACCTTCTCTGCCTTGGCTATGACAGATTTGTCATGAAGATATCCAAGATTCTTTATTACCTGCGCTCTCAATTGTGTTATTACTGGCCTTTCATTCTTTGGCTCTTGAAAACCAAGTTTGTCCAACATGTTTTTATTTATATTATAAAACAAGGTCTTTGTTTTATTGTAAAATTCTGTATTAGGGTAATTATATGAAATGCTGTAAAGCCTATTCATCAAAGCTAAAACCATTAGATTGACAGGATATTTATAGGTTAAATCTGTGCAGTATTTTTCAACAAAATCAAAAAACAGGTCTGCATCCATCTTGCCGCTTATTACAAGGATTCCGAGGTCGCTTATAATCCCATATCCGTCAACATCACTTAATTTGCCTTGCTTTAAGAGCTCACCAAGATGTTCAAGATCCTCTTGGTCATACGTTGCTCTAAAATAACCATTTTGCCCATAATTTAACTTTATCCATTTACTACCATCCAAAACAACCTGATTCTTGTCCATTATAAGCCTTTTCACTCCATTTTCCGTTGCATATACTATAGGAATAGGCCAAATACTGCTTGAAATAGAATTGTCTAGGAAAAATCTCTTTTGGGAAAGTATGAATTTCCCATTTTTTCTTGAAACTTTTATTATAGGATAGCCCTTGTTATTGAGCCAGTAACTTGCAATTTTATATATATCTAGTTTGTTCTTTTTGCCTGCATGATTTTTGCTGAAACTGATATTTATAGAATCCCATAAATCCTTCTCAACTGCATTTTTATATGCAAATTTCTTCATATATTCCCTTATGCCTTCTCTGAAAACTTTCTCAGTGATAAAGTCCTCCATCATTGTCAGTATGCTTCCGCCTTTTGCGTATGCAATTGCAGGATCAAAAAGAGTATTTATTTGCTCTGATGAATTTACCTTTACATGAACAGGGTGAGTGGTTTTAAAGCTGTCCTCACCAAATGCAGTTGTGAACTTGAATATTATTTCCTTATCTATTTCCCATTCAGGGAACAATATATTAAGGCTCTTTGTCTCCATGAAATCGGCAAAGCTTTCATTGAGCCATAAGTCATCCCACCACTTCATTGTAACTAAATCACCAAACCATTGGTGTGCCATCTCGTGAGCTATTACTTGCGCCACCCTTTGCTTAACTGCTATTGCAGAGTCCTTTTTGCCAAGCAATGCAGTCTCTCTGAAAACTATTGCACCCCAATTTTCCATCGCACCTACTGAAAAATCAGGAACTGCAATAAGATCAAGCTTTGGAAGCGCATATTTAATTCCGAAGTAATTTTCATAAAAAGGCAGGATTTTTATAATATAATCTTCCGCTAAGTAAAGAAATTCTTTTTTGCCAGGAGCTGCAAAAAGTCTTATCTTTATATCTCTGTATTTTGTTTCAATGAAATCAAATCTGCCGACTCCAAGATAAAGAAGATATGTGCTCATTTTTGGAGTTGTAATGAACTCTATGTATTTTTTTCCGTTTACTAGCTCCTCTTTTTTTACAGGCATGTTTGAAATTGCCATTAAATTTTTATTTATTATAAAGGAAACATCAAAAGTTGCCTTCAAGTCTGGCTGGTCGAAACATACAAATGCCATGCGCGCAGTATCTGGTTCAAATTGGGATGTCAATATATAATCTTCTTTTTTTCCTACAGTATATTTACTTCTATAAAATCCTCGCAATTCATCTGAATTTTCGCCATAAAAGATTATATTTATCTGCGCACTCCCACTAATTTTTTCATTTATTCGTAAAATTACCCTACCATACTTCTCATCATACTCTATTTTTGCAGGGTATTTTATAGCATTTGAGACAGAAACCTCTGCTGATGATATCTTTAATTTAAGGGCATTAAGTATTATCTTATTTGTAGCAGGCCCAAGTATCTTTATTTTTATAGATTCAGTGCATTTAAATTTGAAATTTGGCAATGGCTCAAATGTTAAGGAATAATTAATAGGAATAATATCCTCGCTCAATCTATATTTATTAGAAGATTTACTGTCCATTTAACCATTTTATTTAACAATAGGCAGAGGATTTTGCAAGCGTATAAAAATAATTTACTATGCACTTTTTAATAAAGTGGGGTAAATTCATTTTGCTTTTTTGGGAAAATGCTATTCGCATCAGATATTAATTTTAATTCATCTGAATTAAACTGCAGATCTGCCTTTTCTGCCAACTTAAGCAAGCTTTGGATATATTCTTTTTTATTTTCTTTTATCTCAAATACAATTTTTTGCAATGAAGAATTATCTGTACGTTTTAATAATTCATTGCACTCTATTAGGATCCTCAATTCATTCATAATTATATCTTTAGCAACTTTAATTTCTTCTTGCTCTAAATCTTTCAATAAATCATCCTAAAGTTTTTAATTTTGTTATTCTTGTTCTTAGATTTAATTTTTTAATAGTGCTTTTTAATTATTTAATAATATTTAAAATATTTAAATAATATTTAAATATACCTAAATTATGTCTCATTAATTACTAATGTCAATGGACCTGAATAATTATCATTTGCAACAGAGATATTTAGTTGTATCTGTAGTTCTGATCCATGCCCTGGTATATCAAATGGCAATGAAGGGTTTGTAGAAGTTACTTTAAATCCAGGAGTAATTGGTTTTATACTTACAATATTATACCCGCAAGTTTGTGATGAAAAATCAATAGGAAGTGTAAACTGCTGGTCTCCTTTTAAAGTCATTGTTATTGAATAATAATTAGAATGATTATAGAATCCGCAGGAGTAACCTGAACTGTTTGTAACAGGTCCTATATAGTTATATTTGACATTCAAGCCTGTAATGCTTATTACGCTTAACCTTGTTTGCATTGCATTAGAAGAATTAAAATACTCTGCGCCTTTATCTAAATTTATAGTAGGAAAACAATCTGTTGCATTATTATAGTAAACAGCATATAAACCTATATTTACAGTTGCAGGGCAGGTATTTCCATATGTCTCATATGTGCTATAATTTCCAATATTTAAAAGGAAACCTGTGCAATTATCTCCATTAGCTACATGAGAATATGCGCCTGTATTTACAACTTTTTGGCAAACAGTAGGCACGATAGAGGTAACTGCATTGGCAGTAGA
>JAJYYU010000027.1 GCA_021800515.1 Microcaldota archaeon | reverse complement strand
CCTTTAGCTTAGGACGCTATTGCTCTATCCAAGCTGAGCTACGAGCCCAAATTAGATTTAACAGCGTTATTATATTAGATAAATGGTTATTAATTTCTTGTGCTGAATTATTGATGGAACTATTTAATTTCATTCTATGGCCCTACATTATTTTATTTTAAAATTTCTGCCAGCAGCATAAATAATTATCCCTGCAATTATCGAAACTGCTGCAGCATAAGTATACGAATCAAATGGATTGATTACATAAAGAATGCCCATTACAAGATTCCCAAAAAACAGCCCAAGCGACCTTGAAGCAGTGAGAAATCCCATGCTATTTGAGGTATTTGATGCTATTGATACAACAGTAGGCTCTAATGTTTCAATAACTCCAAATCCAAATCCTAATATAGCAACACCTATATACATAGGAAATAGGCCTAGGTTGAATGTATAGCTTATGCCTAGCAGAAGAGATCCTACTGCAGAAATTATGTAGCCGTAAAATGACAGTACCTTGATAATGCTCTTTACATTGAGTCCTATTAAATAGCCTGTAAATGCAGATATACCCATATAAATTAAATAAGATACAATACCAAGAATGCTTGTTGAGGATTTTGCTATTGTAAGAATAGGAAAACCAAGGCTATAACTGCTAAAACCATAAAGAGCAGTTGCAATTATTACTCCTTTGTATGCATTTATATTGCCTTTTGATGAAACATTAATATTGCTATTTCTCTTTCTCTGATTTGCTTTAGGCGACTTTACAAACAGCAAAAACATCGTTGAGAGCAATATAGGAACAGCAGTAATTAAGAAAATAATCCTTAAGCTTAAACCTTTATTAAGCAATATAAGTAGAATAATTATGGATAACATTCCTCCCCCTATATCCAGCATGTGCAAAAATCCAAATGCCTTTGTCTTTGCAGATTTTCTTGCAGAATCGCTTAATAACTTTCTTCTCGATGGCGTCCTGAAATTTCTTGCCCACCATCCACCACAAAAAAGGGAAATAGCCACAATAGGACTTACAGCAAGGCCAATAAGAGAAAGAAGGGGGATGAGCAGATTGCCGATAATTGCTATCTTTTTATTTCCATATATATCTCCTATCTTCCCACCGAGATAGCCTAAAAATGAGCCTATTCCAAAGGCTAGTGCACTTGCTAAGCCAAAAAGAGTTGGGGATGCACCAAAATAAAGTACGAGAAGAATTGGAAATCCTGCAATGATTGTTTGATAGCCCAAATCCGCGAACATTGCAGAAAGAGAGATAAAAAGAATGTTCCTGTTAAGCCAAGCTTTCATCAAATCTTAAAAATAATTAATGAAAATAGAGTAAAAATTTATAAAAAATTATAACAAATAAAAAATAATAAATAATAAAATAGATGAAAAATAAATGAAAAAATAAAGAATTAATTTTGATAAAAATTTAATTAATCTTTATTAATAATCTTCATCTTCATCGTTAAGATCTTCGTCATCAGAATCGTCACTGTATTCGTCATCTTCTTCGTCAGAGTCAGAGTCTTCATCTTCTTCTGCATCCTCAAGTTTCAATATCTTTATATGTGGATTTAACTTCATATAAATCACTTTTTGATTTTTACATTATAGCCTATATTCTTAAAACAAATATATTTAAACCTTATCAATAAATAAATTGCAATATAAACGAAATTGCACAACGTTTTATTTTTATGCAGGTTTTTTATTTATGCCTGCTATATTTATTTATACGTGCACAAAACCTATACTACTTATTAATAAATTTTTTATTAATAAATAGAGAGCATATATTTACAGCATATCTGCCTTGTATTAATACAAGGGATACAGTAAAATATTAAAATAACAATATTAAGATAAAAGAGGATTTAATGAAAAACTTTAAAAATTTCAAAGGCAGCAAAGGCCAAAAAAACTTCAAACAAAGGGACATGCTTAAAATAAGGAATATTGCATTTAAGAAAGCAAAAGAAAAAATAAAAATGAACTACGCAAATGAAGAATTTGTACTTATCCAGGCTATCAATACATATAATGAAATTGTCAGATCTAGCAACCTTTTCATGGAAAGAATTACTGAATGGTTTGGATTATATTTTCCAGAAATTAAACTCGGATCAATAGCTCAGTTTAAGGAATTTTTTAGCGCACTTGAATTTAAAGAGCAATTGAGTGCTGAAGATTTCATAAAGATCACACAAGATGCTGTAAAAGGGGAGGAACAGTATGCAAAATATATAAATAGTAGCGGTCGGAAGTTGAACAATAATGAAAAGGAAATTATTTCATCGTTTGTAAAATTTATTACAGAAACAGATTTAGAAGCAGGTAAAATAGAGGCTTATATAAAAGAGGCCTCTAATAGACTGCTGCCTAATACAACTTATCTTACTGATGAAAAGATTTCGGCAGAATTGCTAGATAAAGCAGGATCGCTTGATAAACTGGCAATGATGCCTGCGAGCACAATCCAACTGCTTGGCGCTGAAAAGGCCCTATTTAAGCATATAAAATTTGGCTCCAAACCCCCAAAATACGGTATATTGTTCAAACTCCCTGCAATCAATACCGAAAAGAGAAGCTTAAGAGGGAAGATTGCAAGGGCATATGCATCAAAAATAGCAATTGCACTAAAGGCAGATACAATGTCAAAGAACTTTATTGCAAAAGAGCTTAAAGAGTCCCTTGAAAAGACAATTGAAAAGATAAAAAAATCAGAAACAGGATTTGAAGATAAGAGAGATAATAAACAAAATTTCAATTAAGCGTTAAGAAGAGTACCGTTCCAATTGTGTTATCTATATTGACTTATCTTCAGTCTGTTGATACCTCTTTTGCAAGGTTTGACCTTCTTTTGACAAGAATCCTACTTCCACAATTTATGCAAGATATAAAATATTTTATATCCTCTATCTCTTTTCCGCAATTCAAACAAACATATGCCATATTAATCACTTTATTTTTTGGTTGCTCTTCAGCCATTTTATAAATTCTAAATGCAATAAAGACTTGCTTGTATCTATAACTCTTACCTTGATTGTAGAACTCAGATGCTCATCATACATCTCCATTATAGGCTCAAATTTGTCCCTCTTCGTATAGTGTACTTCTATCCAGTGGATTTTGCCCTCAAGGTAGTCCTTTGTAACCTGCCTTGACATTGGCATTGACGAAAAGCTGAATAGGATGCCATTGCACCAATAAAGAGGCATATTACCTGCAGGCGTTACTCTTTCTCTCATAAGATCATTAAAATCCATATCTACTATTTCATGGATTACTAGCTCTTTTATTGGAGAAAAACTTATTGTTACCATTTCATCAAGAATAATTAATTTAAATTAAATCTAAAATATAAAGTATATCTAAATATATATAGTTTATGCTTTTTCCGGAATTTCACTGCTTTTGTCAGCAGCAGGCACTTGCTGGGGAACTGGAATGCGCTCTGATTTTCTCAGAAGCTCTTGCTCGCTTTTTTTGTACTGATCTGTCAGACCTTCTATTTCATGATTCCTTAAATTTTCCCTAAGCAGTTCAGGCTCGGGTTTGCCCGATTTTCTCAGAAGCTCTTGCTCGCTTTTTTTGTACTGATCTGTCAGACCTTCTATTTCATGATTCCTTAAATTTTCCCTAAGCAGTTCGGATTCAGGTTTAGAATCCTGCTGTTTTGATACTGTTGTTATCTTAGGTTCAATTAACTTATCTATGGACTCAAAAAAACTTTCTGAGGATTTGCTGTTCTCCTTGTCATCTAAGATTTCAAATGAAGGCATATAATTGACCTAAAATTTACTTTTAACTAAACTTGTTTAAAAGTTTACTAATTTATTAAATTGCAGCCTCTGCTGCAAGATTTTAGCAGATTTTGCTAATTACTTATTAAAAGTTTACTTCTTGATCGCATCTATAAGCTTCCTTGACCTTTCTCCAGCCTCACTCGTAAAAGAGTATGCTGCACCTGCATAAATATTATTGCAATGCTTGCACTGCCATATTCCTGTCTCTATCCTTTTTACAGCAATTTTTCCGCAGCTTTCGCATTTGTACTTTGCTTGCTTTTTATGTTTGATTTCGAAAAACCTTTTCCTTATCCTTGTTCCATATCTGATACTAAAGTTAGCCATTGAAACCACAAAATTAAACTATCGAGTCCTATGAATCAAATCAATTTTAATAATTTATTATAATACAATTAAACAGATAAAATATTTATGCCTGCCTATATTTTGCACACTGCACTTATATTAAATGCGATGCATCTTGCATTTCACTTATTTGACTGTGCAGATATATAATCCTTTAGCATCGCATGCTTTTCAAATGCTATATCAACTGCATCTTGTATTTCCTTTTGTGTAAAACTGCCTGAAAGGCCTTTCTGCATCGCCCTGATGAACTCCTTGTCAACAGCTATTGTAAGCCTTGTAGATGCCACAGCCTCTTCATTCGCATCAGGATCCAGTACGATTTTCTGCCCTATCTTTGCAAATGTGGTTGCTGTAACAATATTATCCACCTTCAGCTTCTTTATTCTCTCTTCCATTACTGCAGCATCATTCTCATACTTTGGAACCCATGCACTGGAAAGCGCAGACATCGCTGCCATATATGATGCATCAAACAGGTTGCCATCAAAGTTAAGTATATACAAGTCCACAAATGCTGTCCATGCCTTTCCTTCCTCTATAAAAAGATCTTTAAGATCAATGCACTGCCCTGCTCTAATACCTCTGTCAACGACCCGTGCGAGTTCAATCGCATCAGGAGATGGAGGTCCATAATCATATTCATTTGAAGCCAGTGGTAGAAGTTCTGCTGAGACAACAAGATTGCCCTGGTCAGGAGTGTCTTTCATTGTATCTTCTGGCTGAAGCTTTACACCGCATAGCACTCTTGTACCTCCAAGATCAACCTGGGCAGAACCCTCTGCATTCTTCAGGATATTAGTATTTATAGATATATCCCTGAAGTCCATAAGTGCTCGTGAATCCTCTCTCAGGTCCCTGCTGAGCAGCTCTTTAATATAATTTGCCTTTGCAAGATTTATAGAGTTCATGTAATAACCTTTATTCGTAAACATCAATCAGGGCCTGTCTCTGGATCTTTGAGATCTGCTTTCCTGCCTCTAATATAGTATCAAGACCAAGGTTGAGTTCCTGCCTTGTCAACTCGCCGTCCATCTGGAGAAGCAATATATTGCCTGTTCTTGGGGACACTGCCACTGGCATATCAGCATCTGAATAGTTGTCCTCAAGCATATCCAGGTCTAAAATAATTTTATCCTTGATTTTCCCTGCGGAAACTGAGTAGACAAGATCTTTCATTGGTATACCTGCATTTGCAAGCGCGACTGCTGCTGTCGTAATTCCAGCTGCCCTTGTACCTCCGTCGCTCTGCAATATTTCTATTGAGATTTCAATTGCTGTTTCAGGGAATTCTTCAAGCATGACAACATTGTCAAACACTTCCTTTGTTACCTTTGAAATCTCAATCGCCCTCCTGTTCGGCCCTGATCTCCCATGATCCGAAAGAGATGAGAATGGAGCCATTGCATACCTGCACTTTATCACTGCACGCTCAGGGTCTAGAAAATGCCTCGGCACTACCTCCTTCGGACCATAAACAGCAGCAAGAACTTTATTGTTCCCCCATTCTGTATATGCAGATCCAGCTGCATTTTTCAGGACATTTGCCTTGATTGAGAGAGGCCTCAGCTCGTCGAGATCCCTCCCATCAAGCCTTTTGCCGTCATCTCTTAATAGTTCTGGTTTGTTTAACATGTTTGCCATATTTACACCTGCATCTATTTCTCAGTCACTTCAAGCTCCCTTTCCAGGAATTTTTTTACGCTTTCTGTCAGACCTGGCTTGTGGGCTTCTGCAGCAACCTTTAATATTGCAGAGACTGCGAGCGCCATATCGCCTCCTTTTATATATATAAGTCCGTTATACCCTATGATTATGTTCGATTTTGTGAAACTTGATATCTGCCCGACCATTGTGTTGTTCTTGCCTATTATCCTTGGAACTTTAACTGCTTTGACCTGCAGCAGCTGGCCGCTCTTCAAAAGCCTTGGGAATATGAGTATGATTGTTTTCTTGTCCTCGACCTGCTTTACGCTTGCCTCTATAATGTCACCTATTCTAAATGCTATTCTGTCCCTAGGGCTTTTTATTATTATCGCTCTAAGGAAATGCGAAAGGTCGACCTCAACGATGCTGTTCTTTACCTCCTTGACTACGCCGACAACGGTTTCTCCCTCATTCGGATACCATAGCCCCTCCAGAGGCACAAGCCTGCCATTGTTCAGAATGCACATAGAAGTGCAATAGGAGTTGTTACCATCTGTAAAATAATAGTTCCTGTTCCTCGCAACATCAGTCTCAATCAAATCTCCTGGAATTAAAATAGTGTTCATAAAATCCTTGCAAGTAGTTATTTTATAGTAGCAAACCCTAAAAATTAGGCCTTTGTATTTGATAATCTTATGCCGCAGGTGCAGCACAACAAATGGCATGAATAGAGATTTGCTTTCAAATAAAAATTAAATAAAATATAACATAAATAATTATCTGTAAATTAATAAATATCTTTGCAGTAAATGCTGGAGATAATAATTAATTTGTATGCAGCAAGAAAAACTTAGCAGTTATAAGTTATGTCATAATTTTTACATCTGCCTTGCCTTGTGTCAGCTTATTCAGCTTATCAAAGAAATCTGTCTGCATGCCTGCAGGAAATTCAAGGTTTGCCTGAAGCGCGCCACTTGAAAGCCACTGCTCTGACTTCATCCCAAACTGCTTCAACAGCCCATAGCACCTGTTTGAGAACTCCGGGGGTATTGTCACAACAAGCTTTGCATTCGTGAATTTTATAGGCATTATCATATTTATTTTCTTTACCACTTCCTCAATCTGCTCATTAGCAGATTTGAATGGATTTATAGTAACCTTTGCCTGCTTCATTGCATTCTCAACCCTGAGAGGGGGATTTGGGGCATTGGTTCTTGGATCTATTGAATTTTTTGAGATTATCTCTATTATCTGTTTTCTTTTTTCCTCAAGAAGCCTGTTTTTTTGCTCAGTTGTAATAGGAACATCCCCATTTTTAAGAATAATCTCTGCTATTTTTGCCATATCTGTCGTGTTGAAGACTTTGTTCAACTTTTCAGGGCTTTGCCTTTCGCCTTTTTTTGCATCCTTGAAAACTTCTTCAACATCAAGAGCCTTTAGAGAATCACTTATTTTTCCTGTTATGAAGTCATATGCAAGGTCTGCATCAACAAATATCTCGAATGTTTCATTGCTAGTATGGTATTTCGCAATCACGATTTTTGACATTGTATCACATCAGTTTCAAGTTGAAAACTTATATATTAGTGGTATCCTGCATCCTCACATTGCTAAAGCGTATATGATTTTCTGCTGACTCTGTTAAAATAATCAAAGATACTTTTGGATTTCTTTCTGGGATATTTGCTTATAACCCTCTTCCTTGTTTATGACTGAAATATCAATGTTTGACTCTGTTATCTTTTTTGTATTTACCTTGTTTATGACTTTCAGGCCAAGGTCTATTGCCTCATCGATTGCCATATCGTCCTTATATTCTTTTTCAAGGATTTCCTCTGCAACCTTTTTGCCTGCACCTATTGCATCTGCTTTATACCCAAAGAACGCTGCGCCAGGTTCTACTTCATAGAGTTTTGGAGCAATATCAAAGCCTGCCACAAGCAATGAGACCCCATAAGGCCTTAGGCCTCCATACTGCGTTGCCTGCTGCATCTCCTCTGAAACTTCCTTTGCAATCGTTTCAACAGATTCTGTCTCATCATATATCATCCTATGTGTCTGAGTTTTGGATCTCATTGAACTTATTATGCGCAATCCGTCTGACACAAGTCCGCTATATGTTGCGCCTATAAACTGATCTATTCTAAATATTTTCTGGACAGTGCTTGGAATTAATAGAGGTTCAATTATATTTTTATGGGCTATCAATACAACGCTATCCTTTGCAATTATGCCAATAGACGTAGCACCTTTCTTGACTGCTTCTTTTGCATACTCGACTTGAAATAATTTTCCTTCAGGGCTGAACATTCCGCCTCTATCATACGCTTGTATATTAGGATACATACTTACACCATATTTAAAACATAAACGATAATCGCAAAGACTTTCACACCTCTTAATCAAGGGCAAAGTAAGAATTTTGGGTATATATTTTAAACCCAATTAGATACAGATTAATAATTGATAATAAATATTTAATAATGTTGCTGATAAATTAACAACTTGCTAACACAGATGCATGAAACTTTACAGAATTCTATATATCTCTGTCTTTATCTATGCAGCAGCCCTGTTAAGATTATTTTGTTTGCAAGATCCTCTGGCTTGGATATTTCTATAATATTGCCGTGCAGCGCTGCAAACATGTCTATAAACTTGCTAGATATGCTTTCTGATTTCATATCTGGATTATTTATTTTAAAAAAAACTACTTCATTCGCCTTTATTTTAGGTTCAAGCGCATTTATCACTTCTTCATCGTTATATATCCAGCCGTCACTTATGAGGATTACCATAAATTTTTTGTTTGTTGTGCTGAATGCCTCCTTTAATTTGGCAACATCAATTGTTGTCCCCGAATTCTGATACTGCTTAAAAATGTTTTCTTTCAAACTGGTTAGATTATCATGGCCAGTCCATCCTGACCAGTTCGTTTTTTCGCTGAATTGGATAAGGCCAAAGCTCTTATTTTGGATTTGCCTCGATTGCGTCAGATAATTGAATATCGAGTATATAGAACGTATGCACATATCATATAGGCTTCCATCAAGCGCATTTCCTGTCCATTTCATGCTTCCTGATACATCTGCAACAAATAAAAGATCATTATCCCTGTAAATAGGAACTTTAAGGCTATACGGCATCTTTTTAACAGGTATGTTTAAACCATTTTTTTCCAATATTGTCTTACTGAAAATAAAGTTAGTGGAATCATTTGAGAAGTCCTTTCTTAAATATAGATTATAAGCAGGGGATTTTGTCTTGAAATTTTTTAGTATTAGCTTCTCTGCCAAGTTATTATAGATGGAATCAAACTCATTAAATGACATTCTATTATTATTTGTAGTATTCACGCCTATGAGCCCCTGGTTAAGATCCAAAATATCTTTGTTATTAAGCAACGGTAGGATAACATCTATAAATTTAGGCAACTTATCCTTCCAGATCTCCTCATTTTTAAGCTTAGATGCTATGGCAGCAGCACCATTATTTGCAGCGCTTGCAAAGGCTTTTTCAGCAGTATCCTGGCCTACAAATACAGCCAACAGGTCTTTGCTTATACTATCAAGTCTGCGTTTTCTGATTTCTTCTTTAGGGCTATTTACATGTGTGCTAAAAATATGCGCAAACGGCTTATTAAGTAAATTTACCTGCGAATTTACAAACACATAATATAAATCAGATACATCTGGATTTGCCAAGAAATTTAGGTAATAAGAAAAAACCCTTCCATCTTCAAATTTCCTATCATCCTTATTTGAGAGGTTTACAATTATATCTGCAAAAATATTGAATACGTAATATGCATAATTCTTTTTTGACATATCATCAAGGGGCATGAAATTAGGGTCCTTCTCTGCCAGTTCCTTGTATATTGAATTGTATATCATATTTTCATATGAGATATCCTTCGGGCATATTTCCCAATGCCCTTTTTCATGCTTGATAACTGCATATATGAGATCATCTGTAAAATCAAATCCTGATGCAATTCCATCAAATGCCTCATGCAATTTATTTTCAATGTCTGGATTCAGTTTAATTGTAATTATCCAGTCTTTTAGGTACATATTATTTGCGCTATATTTTGGCTCAGCGTTTGATATCTCCAAATTCAGCTTGTATTTTGAATCCCATATCTGGTCATTAAAATGCTTTTTAACCTTTTCCTCAATAGCCTGTTTTTTAGATAAATCATTTACATGTTTTAATATTTCAGCCATTTGACATCACCAAAACTTAGATAAGCCAACCCTAATGCAATTTTATCAGAGCATTTCAGATCTTTATATGCCTCAATGCCGGAAGTATTATTTTCTATGACTTTTATAAGATTATTACTGTCTTTGTAATTCCCAAATGCATTATGCAATATTGAGATATAGGAATTTATTTCAACAGAAAATAAATTATTTTTATAATAAAATGCATTATTATTCATACGAAATTTTAGATTATTGTAGAAATCAGTTGAAAAGCTTAAATCATCTTTATAATAGGAATATATCGCAGCAACTACATAATTTTTAAGCGCAATGTCAAAAGACAATGATTTAAGCCTATTTTTGAACGCATCGCATAAATACCCATTGTCATGCGAGAAAATATTCTCATTTATTTCATGTTTAATATTTAAAGTATGCAGTAATACTTCCTCAAATATATAATCTCTAGTACGTAGATCGTTGTTAGATTTAGCAGTGGCCTGTTTTAAATTTTGGTTCTGTCTTTCTGTTATTAATGCAACTGCTGTTTCATTATCCTTCATCATATATGCAAATAGTGCAAATGAGGGATATTCTTTTAGATTTAGCCCCTGATCTTTGTAGAGAGCATAGATTTCATTAAATATGCTTTTTGCTTTTTGTGAATATACTTTTTGCAGCTCTGATTTTTCGTAGTCTATTTTACGCATTAAAAGCGTGATATCTTTAAAATTTTTTGGATGAATTGTATATTCCATGAAATCATGCTTAAAATCTACTGCTATTTTTTATAAACTCATAAGTTTTTATAATATCTTCCCTAGGCCTTGACCAAGGATTCTTCATTATAGTATTTCTTATTTTTGCCTTTTCCTCTTCGCTTAATTCTATATTGTTATTTTCTTTTAATATTAATTCTCCGATATCGCTGAAATCTTGCTTAAAGCGATCTATTATTATCTTAACTACTGCATTGATTGCAGTAAATTCAACATTTCCTGTCTCATTTTTAGACATTTCAATCCATTTTTTTGACAACCCCAGCTTATTTACAGATACTGTAAATGGCAGAACTGCCTGTATGTCCTCCAGCATAACTTTGGTTTTACTGCTGTCAGGATTTGAAGCAATATACATTCTGTATCCTGCTAACGCCTTTGCAAGCGCCACTGTATTTGCTATTGTCCTTGGGGACACTGTGTGTATATGGGAACACAATCCATTATTTAAATTGGTTGCATTGCATCCCGCACATATGGACTCATTGAAATCCATAAAACTCTTTTTAGTGCCTAAAGGCGATTTATAACAGTTATCAAGTCTTTGCAGGTACACCATAAATTCTTGGACCTCGCCAGAGATTTCTATATCCCTTATTTTAAAATAAAGATCAAAAAAAGCCTTTGAAATCTTTTCAGACCTGAGCAGGGCTTTATTTGCGTTATCAATAAAATGCCTTTTTTCGTGCTCTGCAGGGCCTATTCTTGATAACAAATCCCTTTTATCATTATCGCTCATTGGAAAATTATCCATATTCAGCTCAATCGCAAATCTGTCTCTGGATGCAAGGTCTATATCCTGTGTATTAACATATTCGATTCCCTCATTTATAGTTGCGATTTTGAACTGGTAGTTTGAGCCGTCTTTCAGCACCTTGCCTGGAATAAATCTTTTATTGCCCTGCGCAATTATCTCATCATTTGCAAGCCAACCCTGTATAAGGGAAGTCTGCAGCCCAATCGCCCTATTATATTCATCGAAAATTACTGCTGGTGCAGTGATTAGCTTTGTCTCTATCATAGAGTCGCTAAGTTTTTTACCTTTCTTCATCTCATTGAAATTTACATTTATATACTTGCTCTCATCAAGGCTTACATCAACTTGAAGGATAGCATAATTTTGCCCGAATACCCCATTCAAGAAGCCTTTTGAAAATGAAGTCTTCCCTATGCCAGTACCTCCACGAAGCAGGAGATTTTTTCCTGAAAGTGCTGCAAGAATTGTAAATTCTCTAAGCCCTATCTCAAATTTCGTTTTGCTGTCATTGCCTGAATATGTTAAAATCGGGGTTGAATAAAAAAAACCCTGCGTTGATTTATTTACTGATTCCTTGATTAGATTGAACTCGCTGAACTTAGAGACAGGTTTGTTGCTATCATATTGAATATGTCCATACTCTGATTTTTCGCTTTCAAAAATAGACTTTATTTTTTTAAAAACTGTTCCCATTAAATTCCACTTATTTTACCCAACTTTTTACAATATAATAGATATTACTTTAATTAGAATATATTTTTAAAACTTTTGTGTTAATAACAATAATTATAATTATTATAGATAACTTTAATTTTAGCATTAAGGCCTCAAAGTTAAAAAACTAAAGCATAAATATATTATCAAACCTACGATGGCAATTTAGATAATGAAAAATTCTAAAACTTTAAATTTGCAATAAAATACAAAAAAAGATTATATTTGTGGGATAGGTATAAATAAATTCAAAGCATTTTTATTGCTTTATAATTATATCTATTATTATATTTTAATGTGATAAAATGAACTTCAAAGAAAACGATTTTCTATATATA
>JAJYYU010000026.1 GCA_021800515.1 Microcaldota archaeon | reverse complement strand
TGAAAAAACCTTTCAGTTTCTTCACAATGCCCGGGTAGCTCAGTGGTAGAGCGGCTGGCTGTTAACCAGTAGGTCGCAGGTTCGATCCCTGCTTCGGGCGTATATATAAAAGGTTCGCTTCCTTAGGATATGGTAATACCTCTAATGCATCTATGCCCTTTTCCTGTCTCGCACCATATATGCGCTTAGCAAGATGAAGACCTGAGGTCAATTTAAGCTTTTGATCCCAATCTGAAGTTATGATTATTGCTATTTTCCACTCATACGTTCACTGCATAGGTATGGACACAAGGGTTTATATATATTTATGTTTGTAAATATATTATGGATGCTAAACAACAGCGCAATTACGTGCTTTTCAAGGCGCTTGGAGACAAAACGAGGTACAACATTATATCGGAATTGATTAAGCAGGAAAGATGCGCATGCGAACTGCCTAAGCTTGTAAACAGGGCGCAGCCAACTGTTTCACTGCAGCTTAAGTACCTTGCAAAGGCAGGCATACTCTCAAACAGAAAGGAAGGAAAAAAGATGATTTACAAAATAAGTAATAGGCAAGTACTTAGACTGTTTGGAAAAATGGTTTAAACCATACAATAAGGTTTGTATTATGAATACCAGTAAATTCTCTATAATGGCTTTTGGCTCAATCCTTGGGACAGGAGGATTCGCATTGGCATCAAAGGCCTTCCTCCCATTCCTAGTAATTCCTTTAACCTGGGTTTTGGTATTTTTCTTTTCGCTATTTTCTGCGATATTCCTTGTAAAGCTTGTTCTTCATCCAGGAATCGTCAAAACTGAGCTGAAGCACCCATTGTTGGGAAACTTCTATGCCCTTCAACCCATTTCTGCAGTAATCTTAGCGATCTTATGCTGGAACATAATACCTAGCTTCATAGATCTGGGCTTGCTTGTTTATGGCGCAGGCTTAATCCTTGCTCTTGCAATCTATTTGCCATATCACTTTTTTTCAAATATCAAGATTACGTTAGACCAGCTGCATGGCGGATGGTTTATCACGCCAGTAGCCACTATTCTTGTCACCAATGCAGTGCTCCTGTACCCTGTTAGTGCAGTCAGTATGGTATTCGCACTCCTTTTCTTTGGCATTGGTGCTGTACTTTTCCTGTTAATCCTTGGCATGCTCTTTTTCCGGTTAGTCAGCCATACATTGCCAACTGTAGAACTTGCACCTACGAATTATATTCTTTTAGCCCCAATAGGGATTCTGATCGTTGACTTTATGAAAATCTCCAATTCCGCAGGAACCCTGCTTAAAATGAACCTGAGCCCGTTGGGGGCCTTAGGTGGAGCAACTTTGTGGGGATTCGGAATTTGGGCCATAGGAGTCAACCTGCTTTTCTTTAGGAGATATCTCAAGTCCGGTTTTCAATTTAACATCAGCTGGTGGAGTTACGTATTCCCCACAGCAGCATTCACTTTGGGCACAGCCTCTTTGTCTAATTTCTTCAGCCCATTCAAAACGATTTCATTGTTTTTATACGTGTGCCTAACCGCCGTGTTTATAATCGTATTGTTAGGTTCTCTTAAACAAATACTTAATTCTAAAAAAGGCAGATCCGTCGCAGGCGCATCATAATATATATGCGTGGCATCCTCCAAGCAGGGAACGGCGTGGGCTTCACTTTTCAAACTTTTATACCTTCCTATTTTACGGTTTGCTTTCATCCCACTGCTAAAGCATGTGGGATTTCCCGCTCACTTCGTTAATTTATTTTGAAGCCTTTGTTTCTTTATATGGCAACTATAAAGAAGTAGCAATGCATTTATGCAAAACTTTATAAACATGATTGGCTATTCATATATTATGCATAAACAGAATAGAATAATAAACGCAATACGGCTTGTATTAGATTCTAAAATATACCTTATCGCATTTTTAGTGATAGCTGTATTATCTTTTATAGGCTACTCATATTTACTCTCTAGCTCTTCATTAAACCTTCCACTTCCAAAAATAGCATTCGGATTAAACAGCTATTCATTAATTGTATCTGCACTGACAAGCGTGCTTCTTGCACTTTCCTTAGTAATGAATGCTTTTGCATTTGCGAATAGAATCACATCTAGTGAAAAAATAAGCTTGGGCGCTATAATAATGGCAGTGCTCCCCAGTAGCCTTTGCTGTACATCTGTAATACCTGCCATATTAGCTACATTCGGTGCGTCTACTGCTACAATAATAGGGGCAACTGGTGCACTTCAGGGTCCATTCGCTACTTATGAGATACTGTTCATTGCAACCTCGATAGGCTTTTTCTTATTAAGCATATTTTTAGTCTCAAGGAATATTAATAAATGTTGTATAGTGAAGAAATGAAAATGAACAAAACAAAAGTATTTGGGATTGCAGTACTGGCAGCAGTACTTATTATAGTTATTATAGCGCTGCTGTTTATGAAATACAATTCAAAAAAAAGCATAAATGCAGTTGCGCAGAATATTACTATAGGATCAGTGGCACCTAATTATGATTTTATTATAGGAAATGGATCAATAGTAAATTTATCTGCATACAGAGGCCATCCAGTAGTTCTCTGGTTTGTGGCAACGTGGTGCTCATCATGCGCGCAAGGCAATGAAGCGATAAATCAGAATTACAGGTTTTTTGAACAACATGGAATTAAGATTATTGAATTGGAACTTTACAAGGATTTGGGATATAGCGGGCCGCCTATAACAGGCTTTATTGATTCCTATGCACCAAGTGCATACTCTAATGGAGTACTGATTCCTGCGCTTGCAGGCTATAATATGACTACTGCTTATGATCCAAAGGCCTATCTTGATATATATTATCTTATCTCAAAAAATGGCACTGTATTGTATATAAACGGATCACCTGAATTAACTCTTGGGCAGTTGGAGAAGGCCATAAACAGCACTGGTAATTGAATGGACAAACTTGAATTTAAAACATTCTTCTATGCGATAGGGGATTACAGCAGATTTAGCATACTTAGAGCCCTAGCAAAACAAGACCTGAATGTAAGCGAAATAGTTAATATAACTGGAATTGAACAGAGCAATGTATCCCACCATATGCAATGCCTTCTAAACTGCGGATTAGTAAATGTGAAGAAAGAAGGAACAAAGCGCATTTACAGAATTAACAGAGGGGTAAAGAAGATAGTAAATAGTATAATAAGCCACATAGAAGCTTACAAAAAAGAGATAATATCCTGTAATATAGCTAACAAGGAATATATTTATAAGGTAATTAAATGAAAGGAATAATTAAAGAATTTGATTATGTAATATTGGGACAGGGATCAGCTGCATTTGCAGCAGCAATAAAGGCAAATGAGCTTGGAATCAAGACTGCTATGATAGGCCATAATGCCACAGCAGGCGCAGTGCTTGGCGGCACTTGCATAAATGTAGGATGCGTGCCTAGCAAGAGATTGATAACTGTGAGCACATTCTTAGATGAGCTTAAAAAAAGGAGATATGGTGGACTAAATTACAATATAGGAAAGTTAGATTACGCAAAAGTAATTGAAGAAAATAATAGACTTGTAGAAGACCTGCGGGCTGAAAAATACAAAAATGTGCTGAAAGAACTGAAAAATGTTACTTTTATAAATAGAATAGGATCATTTGTAGATGCAAATACCATCAAAGCAGGAGATGTGATAATAAAGTCAAAACACATTCTTATCGCGACAGGCGCAAGAGCAGCAATACCTCAAATAAAGGGCATTGAAAAAATAAAATATCTCACAAATGAAGAAGCCTTATCTATGAAAAAGCTGCCAAAATCCATTATAGTGGTTGGTGGAAGAGCGCTTGGATTAGAATTTGCGCAGTTATTTGCAGGATTTGGCGTGAAGGTCACTCTTCTGCAGAGAAGTGAAACAATAATACCAAACTGGGAGCCGGAAATAAGCACTTACCTTACTAAATATTTGGAGGAAATCGGAATTGAGATAGTAACAAATGCAACTTTGGTAGAGATAAGCTCTAGGAATGGATTAAAAAGTATTACTGCAAATATCCAAGGAAATAAAACCATATTTAATGCAGAAGAAATACTTTTTGCTACTGGGAGAATTGCAAACGTGGAAAAGCTGAATTTGGGCGCTGCTGGAGTGCAGCTAAATGAAAAAGGATTTATAAAAATTGACAAACGGCTCAAAACAACTGCCAATGATATATATGCAGCAGGTGATGTGACAGGTGAGCCGATGCTTGAGACCTTAGCTGCAAAAGAAGGCAATACTGCAACTTCTAATATATTTGAAAATGCAAACAAGGCAATAAACTTAAATGAAATACCCAGTGCGATATTTACTTATCCTGAAGCTGCGATGGTTGGCATGACAGAGGAGGAGGTAATGAAAAATAAGATAAGATGCAACTGCAGCCCATTGGAGTTTAAGTTTGTTGCAAAATCTGCCATCATTGGCGATAAAAGAGGGATAGTGAAGATAGTAATAGACAACAAGACCAAAAAGATACTTGGAGTGCATATCCTAGCGCCTCATGCCGCAGACTTAATACATGAAGGCACATTAGCAGTGAAATTTGGCCTGACAATAGATGATATAATAGACACAGTGCATGTATTCCCAACGCTTAGCGAGGGATTAAAACTAGCAGCAATGTCTTTTTATGAGGATATTTCAAAGCTAAGCTGCTGCAGCGTATAGCATACAGTATTTATTAGGCTGCCCTGCAATTATAGGCAGTCTTTTTTATGCAGTTAATCTATTTTTTACTTCAGATACAAGATACTCAAGTTTTACCTTTTTCTCGTCACCTGATGCGAAATCTCTAAGTGTAACTTCACCTGCTGCCTGCTCATTATCACCGATGATTGCAGCTAGCCTGAAATTCAACATACTCGCATGGCGCATCTGATTTGATAAATTCTTATCAGAGATATTAAGATCTGTAGCGATTCCTGCTTCTCTCAGCATGCCTGCAGCTTTTACAGCATAAGCATAGTTGCCTTCATTTATGTATGCTATATATATAACAGAATTTGTGAGCTTCTTTGATTCATGACATTTAAGATAATCCATCACTCTACTAATACCTATACTCGCGCCTACTGCAGGCATTGACTTGCTTGAGTATACAGATATTAGGTTGTCATATCTCCCACCAGCTGCTATTGAAGATTTTGAAGACTTGTCTGAAAGCTTAAATTCAAATATAAGTGAGGTGTAGTAGTCAAGGCCCCGCACAATTGAAAAATCAATAATCGGCTCTGAACTAAATCCATAGTATTCAAGTTCGTTCAGGAGGTCTTCTATTTCCTTTATTACCTGCTGGTCTTCCTGTTTCAGAATCCCTCTAAGATAATTGAGCTTTTCATTGTTTCCGCTCTGCAGCCCTATAAACTCCATTATCTGATTAACTTTTTCATCTCCAAGTCCAAGGTTATTAAGCAAATCTGAGATCTTGTCTCCATCAAGCTTGTCATTCTTATCTATTATATGCATTATTTTCATTGGCATTGAGTCATCTGCGTCAGTATCAATTCCAATAGACTTAATAAACTTGTCAAGTATTCTTCGATCATTGATATGGATCTCATACTTTATGCCTAATGCCGAGAGCGCTGCTGCTGTTGCAGCTATCACCTCTGCATTTGCATGGAATTGATTTCCACCAAGGATATCAATGTCTGCTTGTATTACTTCTCTATAGCGCATTTTTTGAGGTTCTTCTCTTCTCCATATCTTATCAATAATATACCTTTTGAATGGAAGCTGCACATCATTGTGCATGGCGAAGAACCTTGCAAGCGAGACAGTGTGATCGTACCTAAGGCCTAGATTGCTGTCCTGGATTTTATATATAAGCTTGTCCTCTTCGCCAATGGCATTTTTTGCGAACAATACATCAAGAGATTCAAAAACAGGTGTATCTATAGGATAGAATCCAAAAAGCGTGAAGACTGCTTTTACTTTTTCAACCAGTTCTTCTTTGGATATTGCCTCATTCGGCATCAGATCCTTTACCCCGCGGGGATATTTCAAATCCATTAGTTCACTTATTAGATATATTATTGATATTATTGTCAATCATTCAGAATTTATTAGAATATAATAAATATAATATTATGAATATGAAAATATATTTATTAATACTTTATTTTGCTGCGAAGGATTGCTAGGAAAATATGGAAATCTCCAGAAATTCATATTTAATATTCCAATTAAACAACAAAATTAAAGGCAGATTTTATATATATTGCTGAATATATTAATTGGTATTTAAAAAACCGAAACAAACGTAAAAGGCGATAATATGGTAGTAAAAGAAGTAAATGAAAAAAATTTCGAACAAGAAGTCCTCAAGTCAAAAAATCCTGTTGTAATAGACTTTTGGGCAGAATGGTGCGGTCCATGCAGGATATACAGTCCGATAATAGACGACATTTCAGAGCATTACAATGATGTGATCTTCGCAAAGCTTAATGTAGATGAAAATGAGTCAATAGCAAGGAAGTACAATATAATGAGCATACCGACGACAATGCTGTTTAAGAATGGTAAGGCAGAAGCGATAATGATCGGTGCTGTGCCAAAGGATGCATTAAAGAAATGGATTGAAGGGAATAAGTAAATAGTTGGTTGATTTCCGATTTCCTTTTTGCATTTCTATTTTTCTTTTCTCTTTTTATGTTTTTATTTATTTTTTATTTTACATATACTTTATATATATAATAAAAATTATTATTATTTTACGAGGTTAATATTCAAAGCCACTCCTGCCAAAAGGCTATAAATCAGAATACCTTTATAAATATACAGATCATGGAGCATAGGATTTGCACAAAAGCTTTTTAAATCTTTCGTAGCATTAATATTATATAAATAATAAGTAAGACAGCAATGTAAATTTATTTATTATATTTATATTTAATAAAGAATATAAAAATGCAAACCAAATTATTGGTGCAACGATGCAAGTAACTAAGCTATACCAAATGATGTGGAAACACATGTCTTGTTTTATAGGTAGCTTAGGCGTCGTCGAATTAGCAATCTCATCAAATACAGCAAATAGAACACCAATATACGTTCATTTGGTTGCATAAAATACTAAAAAATTTTAACTTTTTAGTTTTTTAGGTGTTTTATGTGAACCAAATGATAACTAGAGTAGAGGATAAGAAAATAACGCTTAGCAAACGTGAGCAGCTTATCATCCTCGAGATTGGGTATGATGAAATAATGAGCGCAAGCAGTTTTGTCGATTATATTTCAGATATGTATGGCGTTTCAAAAAGCTCTGTCTGGTACAGCCTCAACAATTTGAAGGAGAAAAACATTGTTGATTTTGCAACAAAAGACCATCCAGGGCATACTTTGATGCTTACAAAATCAGGCGTCTCAGAATTCAGCCATATTAAAATATATGGGCCTGAGATCATTAACTTCTTTGAATCGCAAGATGAAAAGATTGGGGCAAAATACCTCAAATCGTCTGAAAAAGTATCTGAAATCGGCATTGCCAAAGACACAATAAGCATTAATATTTCAATATAAATAAAGAAGCTGAGGGGTTTTAGGCGCTGTGGGGGGGTTGCTAAGTTCTGATAAACAGCCGCATTTTGGCTGTTTATTTTTTTTATTTTTGTTTTAATTATAAGCAATGCATAAATTAAATTTTATTTGAGGGTGTAATTCTAAAAAAAAATTAGAAAAATCCCCAAAAGATTTAAATATGCAAAAAATAATATTATGTATAGTTGGGGTTTAAAATGGTGGGTAAGCAAAAGATAAAGAGGGAAACAAACATAGAATACATAAGTGCTGGCCAAAACAATTTCATAAATACAGCTGAATTCGAAAAGTACCTTGAGGAACTCGGGATTCCAGTAAATACAGAGGACACTGAGAGGGCGAAGTTCGTCCTAAATGAAATACTCGGAATAAAGGCAAGAGAGTATATACAAAGGGCGAAAAAGATTGCCGACGAAGGAAACATGGAATTCGGGGCAGGGTCAGTGGCAGTGGCAGCTGTATGCCCTAAGCAGGAAGTGGAATTAACAGAAGCATAAACTTGAAAAACAAAGGATAAGGAAAAATAGGGGGGCATTGGGTTGTTGATGCCTTTCCTTTTTTTATTTTCTTTTTATTGTTTTTTATTTTTTATCTACTATTTTTAGGATTCTTTTACCAAAGTAATACTAAATTCACTGATAATATGTACTAAATGGAATGGCCAAGGAAACCTTGGCAACTACTTTGAACCTAAATCAGCTTTTTAATTTCAAGCATCTTCATGTTTGTGCTTGAGATCTCCATTCTGATTTCATACGTTATCTCTGCTAACTCTGCATCCAGAAATTTCTCGCTTGTTTTCCTGAATTTCACTAAATCCTGCACGTAGTCGACCAAAGCCCTCTTAAATGAAAGGTCATTGATCTTCCTGTTCGCGTCCTCGCTTATGCAGAGCCCGTATTTTTGGTTCATTTCATCCACCAAGGAATCTATGGCCGCATAGAGCTTTCGCCCTATTGATTTGCCATTTTCCATTTAGTCACCCAGATATTACCTGCAAATTGCAGACAGACTTGCTTGTATTGCGCCAGTCAAACGCATTTCCTTTATTTTATTGAAGAGGCAAACTATTTATATCTTACTAATTATTTGTTTAGTTTAATAAATAAATGTATATTAAAAGTAATATATTTATATTTTACTATACATAATATTAATTGCCAAACCTTGGTTCCCAGAAATTGCCTGCAGAAATGCAGGCATTTGCTATTTCTAAAAAAGATTTTATTCTTATCAAAAAGCGTAAATATGTTAAACAAGTAAAGTAAAGTATAAGAAATTTTGTTTGAATGGTGATAACATGGATTTAGATGAATTAAATAATCTGATGTTGAAATATAGAAATGAAGGAAAGGACAAAATAGCAAAAAACCTAGAAAACCTTATAGAATACGTAAGAAAGCAAGGCGAAAAGCCACAGACGCAGAATACGCAAAACAATAATGTCAAGGAAAAGCAGTAATGAATGCGCTCTGGACTTGCAATAAAATATTAAAGTGCAATTAAAGTAATAAATAAGGTATAAAATAAGGTATAGTATTCAATTGATGATAGAATGGTTGAAGTCAAAATAAAAAAGAATGCTGCCCAGAAGGAAGCCATGAGCAGTGATATAGAGTATATAAAAGAAACAGGTCTGCGCGTTGGGGAATACATAACTGCACAGATAAGTGAAACAGGGTACATGAAGGCCTCCCATAACTACAGTTTCTATATTCCGATGTGGTTCAGGGATTCCTGCTTCACAAGCATGATTCTCACAGAAGCAAGTGATTTTTACCAAAATAATGCATTTCAGCATAAGTCTGCATCACTACTTAATTTCATGTGGAAATCATCTGAAAAGTTTCTGAATAACATAAAAAGGGGTATAGAGATTCCATTAGAAAAGCCTAATTTTTTTGACATCATAAACCATTTTCCTGCAAGAATTGGGGAGGACGGATGGTACAGAGGTCACAGGGGTATGGAATCAGACAATCCGTTTTTGACAAGCATGGAGCATTCCAATTGGCTTAGGCAGTATGATTCTGTACCACTGTTGATAGGCGCAACTGCAGAGTACATTAAGAAGTTTGGAGTAAAGGACATTGAAGGTAGCCTGCAGTACATAAAGGACACTTTACCTGGTATGATAGAGTATATGATAAAGATCTATAAAACACCCTGCTCAAACTTATGGGAAATGGATACTGATAAAATCCACTCATATGATGTGGCAGCAATATATTATGGCATGAACAGCGCGATGGAAATTGTAAAATATATTAAAAAAGATCTGAAAAATGAGCTTATAGAGGACTATGATGAAATAAAAAAAATAAAATCAAAAGATTACAACAGCCTGAAAAGCGATGATAAGGATAAAATAAAAATATTTTCTGAAAAAGATGCTCTATGCAATGATGAAGTGATAAACTCCATAGACCTGCAAGACATTAAGAAAAAGCTCGAGGAAATAAACAAATTCTTGAACGACTATTTAATAAGGGATGGCATTGTCTACAAATCAAAGAATGTATTCAAGCCTGATAGAAGCGGATTTGAATCAGAACCTATAAAAGAAGTAGATTCTGGACAGATATTTATACTCACAAAGTTCAAGCCACCATGTGTGACTCAGGAAGTGCAGGAGAATACGATGAACAAAATAGAAAAAGATCTATTTTCAGGAAATGTGCTGCCAATAAGATTTAAGGGAGATTCATATTTTCTAGGAGGAAGATGGCCTTTGCTTGGGCTTGAAGCTGCAAACTGGTATTTGGAAAACGGAAAAAAAGAGAATGCAGAGAAGATTATTGATTATATAACAGACAAGTACCTTGCAAACAGCAATGCAATACCTGAACAGGAAATAATCAATCCTGCAAGCACATACGACCCTGCTGATTACTTGTCAAAAAACAACAATCGCCCAATCAGCGATCTTGCGTGGTCAGAATCAGCTTATTTAGGCAGTGTTATAAAATATCTGCGCAGGGTATCTGAGGGCGTAAAAAAAATAAAAAGAAAAGCATAAACATATTGGAATGAAAGGAAAAACAATAAAAAATAAAAAAATAAAATATAGAAAAATATAGAGGTATTATTTTATTATTATGCCTTCTGCTTTGTTTTTACAAGATCAAGATCTTTCCTAAGCGAGACAGGCACTGGGGTTTTGCCTCCTTCCTTATTTCCATTATTATCCTTGCGCTTCTCGGACTCAGTATCCACAAATCCTATCTTGCCTTTTTTTACCTCCTCCGAAGATATTGAATAGTGGATTTCCTTCTCAAATAGCTTCATCAATTCAACATTGTCAATCTTAAATTCGTGGCCGTTTCTCAGCGATTTTTTTCTTGAAAGATCCAATGCCACAGAATTGCATATGCTGCTGATGTCAGACCCTGAGAAGGATTTAGTTTTCTTTGCAAGATCCTGGAGAAATGCATCATAATCCTCTATAAACTTATTTATTGCATGGTCCTTTATGTATTTGTCGAATATTTCCCTTCTGCCGTTCTCGTCAGGGAGAGGCACTTCTATCTTATGCAGCCTTCCAGGCCTTACAAGCGCAGGGTCTATGAGATCAGGCATATTCGTCGCGGCAATGACTATCACATCATTGAAGTTATTGATCCCATCAAGAATCGAAAGCAGTTCGTTCACCACGCTGTTATAAAGTTTTGCGTTTGGCCCATCATCTCTTTTTGCTCCAAGGGAGTCAAATTCGTCTATGAATATTATTGATGGGGCGTTCTTCTTTGCCATGTCAAAGTACTTTTTTATGTTCTCGAGGTCCTCACCATGCCACTTGCGCTCTATGTCCGATGCTGTAAATGAATAAAAGTTAAATCCCATCTGCTTGCTTAATATCTTTGCTATTGTTGTCTTTCCTGTGCCTGTCGGACCATGAAGCAGGAATCCTCTTTTGGGCTTGGCATTGAATTCCTTGTAATTTGCCTTGTTGATTATAGGATCAAGCACGTTCTGCTTTATCTCCTGCACAATGCTGTCAAGGCCACGAAGGTCAGACCAGGAGTTTGCTGAGCTGCTCTCTATGTCCGTAGCTTTTGAGAATGTAAAGTCAGAGAGGTTTATGCGCGTCCTTCCTTCTAGAATTGCTTTTCTGTAGGCTGTTTTTACAAGTTTTATAAGATCGCCGCCACTGCATCCGTCTGTTCTAGCAACGACGTTGGCCAAAAGCCCTTCTTCATAGTCTATGCGCTCAAGAGTTTTCTTCAGTATCTCTACCCTTGATTCCCTGCTTGGAATTGGAAGCTTTACTTCATCCTCAAATAGATTTGTCAGAAAAACCTGGGGTATAAGGGATTTGTTTTTTGTTGTCGCAATGAGAATGTTGTTAAGCTCCGGCTTCAGGAACTTTTGCAGGTAGGTTATTATGGAATTGCCCTGCGCTTCGCTGCCTGCAGCCTCTGGAAAATATGACTGCATCAGCTCAAAATTGTCAAATACAAAAACAGAGTTGGTGAAATATTCTGGATTCCTGTCAGGCGCTGCGACGTCATTAAAAAACTCGACGATTTGGCTGGTGTCATCATTCAGAAGCTCTGCTACGTCCACAACCTGGTTATCATTCGCATTTTTTACAGGCACGCCTCCTTCTGTCTTTTGGAATCTTGTTTTTATGTAATTTATAAGCGTTGTCTTGCCTGTGCCAGATGCTCCCTCGACAAGGATTGCATTCGGTAGCAGCTCTGTCTTATACTGGGTAGTTTTCACATTGTTTATGTCTATTGACTTCTTCATGTTTATGTAGGTCACAATTTTCTGTATGCGGTCTTCTGCGCCAATCAGTTTGTAATAGTCTTTGTTTTCATCATCTCCCATCTCCACACCATTCCTAATCTTTTCAACATTCCCTTTTCATGGACTGCCTAAATATCAACTAACCTCTTTATATTCCATGTAATAATTAATACAATGCAAAATTATTTAAAAGCTCTATACAGAACTACAGATTTAGGATGCAGAGCGCAAAGAACAGGAGGATATAGCAATGCACTTTGCTAATTGCCTATTGATTTTTTATAGCCAGGAGATATGTTATAAATACAAGCACAATAAGAACGTCAAGCGCAACGCAGTATTCGCATATCTTGCCGAGCAGATGCATCGACACTGCAGAGTATGCCACTGCAACCAGTCCGATGCCACTCCATGCAATTTTTATATCATTATTCCTGCGGATGAAAAGCAGTGCAAGCTGCACGATGAACCACACCAGGCCGTAAATTGCAAGAGGTATTCCGAAAACAACAGAGTACTGGCTTGTTATCACGAGCGCGCAATTGATTATACCTGTTGAAGAGCATACGAGTGCCTGGGGCGCATAGTGCACATATGCCAGGTAAACAGAATCAGCAAGCCCGAGAATCACGAGCGCAAAAAGGACTTTTGTATAAGCATTAACCTTCATTTTTATCAGATATTGCTTAGCATAAAAAGTATATATAGATTTGCTCTCTGCCATCTGTAACATACCTGCGTTAATGCCCGCAAGAATAATCAGGATTAGGGCAAGGCAGAGACATGCAGAAAAGCGCCTGAAAACAGCAGGCGATGGCAGCCACACAGCCAGAAAAAATTGTGTTGTCCTGAATTAAGTTTCTCACGGTAATTTAGTTTCATCATATTACCTTTTAATTATTTTGTTTTTATCATTAA
>JAJYYU010000025.1 GCA_021800515.1 Microcaldota archaeon | reverse complement strand
TTTAATTTTTTCATAATTTGTGCGTCTCTTAAAGTTATATATTTCTGTACCGATAGAAACTTATTTCGGAATAATACAGCAGCCAGAAAAAATAGAAATATATAAATAAATAAAAATCTAAAAATAAGAACTGCTTGTAATTTTAATAAAATGTGAACTAATGCTGCTTCCTAATCTTTATAATGTACCTACTCATCTTAGCTTCTGGATTGCTATCCTTGCCTCTCTAGTCCTGGGTATCATCCATGGAATCACTCCTGACGAGCATACATGGCCGATAACATTCTCATATGCAATTGGAATGCGCTCGAGGAAAAAAGGAGCTGAGGCAGGGCTTATATTCTCCCTTGGATTTGTACTGCAGCGCTCGATCATGTCAGAAGTCGCATACTTTGCCCTTGCAGGCATTTTCATGACTGCAGTTGCATTCGGAGTCACGTATATTGCAGTAGGAATCGGAATGTTCCTTGCAGGGATCTACTTAATGAAGAACATGAAATACTTCCACTGGCACTGGCTTGAGGAAAAACTTGGTTCAGTTATGCATCTCCATAAAACTGAAAAGACAAAAAAAATGGAGACAGGCGAGCTTGCGCATAAAGTAAATCCTATAGAATGCATTGAGTGCCAGAGGCCGATACCGACAAAGCTTGCATTTGCGCATGGGCTTATTGCAGGATTCGGATTTGGAGCATTTGCACTGATACTGTACACTGTAATCTCGCCTGGAATGCCGAATGCCTATACTGGATGGATTCCTGGATTCATGTTCGGCATCGGGACAATGATAATGCAAGTCATCATAGGGCTTGGCGCAGGAAGCTTATTGAAGAGGATGAAAGGCGTCGGTGAGAAAGGTATGAATTTTATTGCGCATAATATGACAAAGGACATACTTTACTACGGAGGAATTATATTTGTAGCCGCAGGTATGACAGTGCTGCTTTTCCCATCAATTCTCAACTTCGGAATAAAGACAGGTATAAAAATTCACAACTTAGGTAACCTTGACATCGGCTTTTTCCTTGTAATATTTATTGTTTTTATAATAGGAATCCTATCTTTCCTCAACTCTATGAGAGTGATCAAGTTAACAAATGAAAAAAGCAGCAAAATAAAACCTGAAAAAGAGACATCTGTTAAATAGCCATAAGCAAAATAGATACAAAGTTATAGTTGTAAAGTATATCTAAAGTATAATATATTTTCACCTCTTATACACTATTTATCAGAGAGGTTAAACCAAGATTTGATGGAGACTTTTAAAAATGAATTAAAGCAATATGGCATTGCATTTGCAATATATGCAATTATAGCACTTGCACTCTTTTCAAATATCTTTGCAAATGCTACAAACACAGTTGTTTCATCTGGAACAGGATTATATACAACATTGTTCAATCTCTGGTGGGCAAACTATGCAGTTTTCCATCTTCACTCAAGCATATGGCACACAAACTTTCTCTTCTGGCCTGTCGGCGCAAGCATGTTGCAGAATATATCACTGCTTAGCAGCATTTTAGTTGCTCCCTTTGGCCTTATAAGCAATGTATTTGCATTCAATGTTCTAATGCTTTTAAGCCTTGCAATTTCAGGGCTTGGTATGTTTGCGCTTGCATTTTACATGCTTAAAAATTATTATTCCGCACTTGTGGCAGGAGCAATATTCAGCTTCAGCGCATTCCATGTTGCACAGTACTTCGGAAACATAGGATTTTTTGTAATTGCATGGGCGCCTTTATCACTGCTGTTCCTAATTAAAATATTAAACAATGAAAAATATGGGCTTGCTGACAGTGTCGGATTTGGGCTGAGTTTTGCGCTTGCATGCCTTATGGGCAGCATGAAGCAAGGGTTTGTACTGATTCTTCTTTTTGCTGCAATTGGAATTGTGTATGCTTTGAAAAAAAATACAAGATCTCTTCTCAACATGCATGCATTAAAGTACATTGCATTAGGTGCAGGAATTGCATTTATTGCAGGTTCATTTGAATTTATCCCTTATGCAATGCATGCAGGTCAAATAATAAGCCTGAACAGAATGCAGATGCAGGGCACGCTAATGAAATATTATAGCCTTAACGCGCTATCTTTATTTATACCGAGTTATTATAATGCTGTATTCCAGTTCGGATCTGCAATTAGGAACATATTTTACTTCAATCAATGGCAGGAAGTTGGATATATAGGCTACACAGCACTTGCACTTGCAGCCTTTGGAGTTTACAAAAACAAGAAAGCATGGAAATTTGCTGTGATTGCAATTGCATTTGTATTTTTAGCGCTTGGGCCTTTCCTTCAGGCAGGCGTTTTTACAATATACTCAAACATTTATTACTTCATATATATGCACATACCATTCATATCCTTAATAGTTGAACCTAGCCTTTTCATGCTTGCAGCATCTATAATGATATCTCTTCTTGCAGGATTTGGCATGAATTCCCTGCACGATATGCTGCATAAAAATCATAGGAATCAAAACTTATTTTATGCTGCCACTGCTGCGATAATTATTATATTTGTTATCGAAAGCATAGGCCTTCCATTTATTGGATCAGCAACAACTGTAAGCACACCTAAGTTCTTTTCATATGCAAAAAATATTAGTCAGAACTTTTCAATTCTTTATCTTCCTGCTTTTCCAAATTATAGCTCAGCAGATCCTTTCTATTACCAGTCTCTTGCATCATATTATTCGGCAAGAGCAGGGAAGAGTATTGTAGGTGGTTACTCCCAAAATGAGAACGAAACACAGCAGATGCTTCTGCTTGACCTCCCAATTGCAATACAGGCATATTCATTGCAGTCAATAGGTGCAATGAGGTATGAATCTATGATAAATGAAAACTACTCAAATCAGTCCATACTGCTGCTGTACAATTACAATACTCAATATATAGTGCTAAACAGGAATGCATATAATCAGTCTGACCTTATTGCACTGGGAGGATATCTTACAATGCTTTTTGGCAAGCCTGTTTATGTCAGCAATTCTACAATTGCATTCTCAACAGCAGCATCATTTAATAATGTCTACAAGTCTTATGTAGGATATCCTCAATTCGACACATGGCAGATGCTGAACAGAGAAATAAATGGAACAACAATATCTATTTGGAACCCCAATCAGAGCTTTGACAGTATGAGGGTAGGGCTTATTGCAGAATTCGCTCCTTATGCAAACTCAACATCGCCAGAAGGATATGGTCTGAATGCAAATGCAACAATAAGCACAAAAATCAACTTCTATGCAATATCAAATTCACGCTCAGAAGTAATACTTGCAAAATTCAATTCCAGCAGCAGTTCGCAGAAACTTGAGGGAATTGCAAGGTTCAATGTTACAGATAAAATGCAGGAGTTTTCTGCAAATACACTGCTTTATTCAGGTTCTAAAGGCAATCTCCTTGTATTTATAGTGCCTGACAACTCAACAGGAATATACAATATAACATTCTCTAGAAACTAGAATATAATGATTGATTGCCAGATACGAGAAATACATTTAGATGCAGCCGTAGATATGAATTAATATGAATTAGATAAGAATATGAGATAGCTAAAATGTGCTTACCTGAATATTTCATTCCTTTATTTTTTTTCTATCTGCAGCAGAATCTGATTTTCTAGCAATCTCCTTTAACTTATCAATATTTGACTGACCTGAAGTAGCATCCCTATCAAATATATTTTTCAAAGCATGGCTTTCCTTGCCATCCACGAGCCTAACAAGTATGTCCTGCCTCTGTAACTTTTTTATTTCATTTATTTTTGACTTTGCACCGCCTTTTCCTCTTGCTTTGTTCATGGCAGAATTTTGAGTAGAAAAAAATACCACCATTTGCGCATCTATTGCTTCTGCAGCCATTCTTGCAAGCTTGTCATTATCGCCAAATGTTGTTTTTTCAGTAGCCATAGGGTCATTTTCATTTATGATTGGAAGCACGCCCTCTGACCACGCATCTGCAACAGCGCGTGAAAAATTATTGATTGCGCTTAATCTAAAATGCGCGCTTTCAAGTAATATCTGTTCTACAATTATTTCGCGCGCTGCAAAAATTTCGCTGTACGCATGCATAAGCTCATATTGCCCAACTCCTGCAGAAGTCCTTGCATCTTTTATCCCTTTTTTATTGCCAAGCCCACGAGCCCCTGAAGTGACTATTATTGAATCTATGCCTCTGCTGCGCAAGGTCTTGATGTCTTCAGCAAGGTGTTTTAGTACTCTCAAATCAATAGAAAGATCAGGATTCAATACTGTACTGGTGCCTAATTTTATTACGATTTTATTTACGCCAGCAAGATCGTTATTCATATGATCACAAAATACAGTATAATTTAAAATAATTATTTTAATTTGATTCCATTTTAATTTGATTCTAATTTTACTTTATAAAATTTATAATTTTAAGCCTTGGTCTTACCATGGCACATCCTTTAACTTAAGTTTATGGGCGCCTTTATTTGTCATTATGTGGGAAACCCCTGTCAACAGGATTAGAAATAGAATGCCGTAAATAGTTGGAAAATAATAATAAGCTATAGGATATGAAAACAGGAGCGCAAAGATAAGGAATCCATACTGATCAAGCACTGGAAAACTCTTACCTGAATGCATATTGACCCTTCTTTTTATGAAACTGCCAAAAAGATCCCCGAATGTAACGCCTATAACAAGAAAAAGCGAAACAGCAAGCATATAATGAAAAAATGGATACTCTGCTAATCCTATAATCAACCCTGCAAGAATTCCTGAGATAGTGCCTCTTATAGTTTTATGATCACCAAATATACGCTTGCCCATAAATTTCCTGTTGAAATCTATAGGAGCTCCGCCTCCAAATAGAACTGGCGCGCCGTTAGCAACATATGCAGGCAGTATAAAAATTATTGGATAAAGTATGATTGAATAAATTAAATTTAAAATCAAATAAACACACCTTTTAACTGCTAAAAAATATTAAAAGGATTTTATCTTTTCAAAAATTGGCAATGATGTTAATGCAGCAGTATTTGCAAATGTATAGCCTATAAATACACTGGCTTTTACCAAAAGATAACTATGAAAATCGTAAAGAAAATAAAAAATATAATACCTTCCATATAATCAAGTGGCATTTTAAATTCCCACATATCTGCAAATGATTTTAAAATTGCTCTCCAAATAATTTGTATGGAATTATATTTGATTATTGCACTGGCATTGGCAGCAGCGTTCCTGGCAGGAATTTCCCAGTTTCTGTTTAAAAAGAATATGCCGAAAATAAACTCTATAAAAAGCCTTATGAGCCTGGCTGCAAACAAATCTATTGTAGCAGGCCTGCTGCTTTACGGAGTGAGTCTTGTTATTTACCTCATTGCGCTTAAGGATGCACAAGATAGCCTATCAATAGTCTATTCATTGTTTGCAACAGTGTTTATTTTTGTGGCGCTGTTCTCTTTTTTTGGCCTGAAAGAAAAGATCGGCAGCAAAAGGATTCTTGGCATTGCTTTGATTTTCATTGGCATTGCTGTAATAGCTATAACAATCACTTAGAGGGAGAAAATGCACATGCACAAAAATATTGGGTTTTACATCGCGCTTATAGTATTCAGCACAGTGCTCGGCGCAGCAGGCCAGGTGCTGTTTAAGTATTCTTTTGATAGCAGCTATATTGCAGAATTTTTGCTGCTCGGCGTGCTCTGCTATGGTCTAGCGACAGTCGTGTATTTTTTTGTGCTGGGCAGGTTCCATCTCAGCTGGATATACAGCTTCAATGGTTTGACATATATATTTGCTATACTGCTTGCGCATTTTGTTTTACTTGAACAAATTCCGCCCCTAAGATGGGCAGGAATAATGATTGTTCTTGCAGGTGTAGTGCTTGTCGGGCTGAGTTGAAAGAATAATAGAATAATATTTACAACATAATTCTTGACTAAATAATCAAGATATTTACGGATTCTGTATTATTGCACTGGCTAAATAATCAAAAGCATTAAATAAACATATTGTTTATTATTGATATATGGCAAAATTAATAGATCAAGTTATGAACGCAATACAAAATGCGCCAAATGGCATAATAACCCTAGATCTTTTAAAGAGTCTAAAATTATGCGATAGTTTTACTCTTAAAACCACTTTGAGCAGACTAAGCAAATCAGGCAGGATCATACGCTTGAAGAGAGGAACATATTCAGTAAACCCAATTGAAAATGCATTTATTGCGGCGCAGGCTACATTCAGCGGTTATATAGGCTTTTCCAGCGCCCTTTACCTTCACATGCTGATTGCTGAGATGCCATTTAGCATAACAGTAGTTACAGTCAATGAATCTAAATTAAAGAAGTTTGGTTCTTATGAATTCAGGGCAGTTGCACTTAAAAACAAGGCAGTGGGCTTCGAAAAAAAAGATTGCATTGCAGTTTCAACAAGAGCAAAAACTCTTTTTGATTGTCTATATCTTGAAAAATACTCGATTGAGGAGGAAAAACTGATAGAAGCATATCAAATGAAACCGTTAACACCACAGGAAATGAGAGAATTTGATATGTATATAAATAAATTTATAGTCCCATCAAAACGCAAGAAATTCAACGAGGCAAAAATAAAAATAAAGGCAATGACAAGGAAGATATAATGGAGCTTGATCTTGAGGTATGTAGGAGCATTGCAGTGCGCAATGGACTGCCCTTGCAGTTTGTTTTCAAAGAGTTCCATATCATAAATATAATTGGGGAGATAGCCGGCGCGGCATTTTCTTCAAAAAATCCGCTCGTATTGAAGGGAGGAACTGCCTTAAATAAGGTTTACCTTAAAAAATTGCAGAGATTTTCAGAGGATATTGATTTTGATCTTGTCATAAAAAATGCGGATCAAAAATTAATGGAATCCGCAAAAGAGATTGCGGCGCAGATAAAAGGATATGACATAGAAGAATTCCGCAGGGTAAAGGATACTGTGCAATTTTATTGCATCTATAAAACGCCTTTGAATAAAGATCATGTAAGAATAGATATTTCGCCGAAAAAACTCGCCACTGCAAAACCTTTGCAGAATTCGAGCGTATACTCAGAGTTCACGCATTCATCTGCATCAGGAATAATAGTATACTCGATAGAGGATCTTACTGCGCGTAAGATGAATGCTCTGGCAAATCGGGCAGAGGGCAAAGATATCTATGATGTGAGTGCAGCCATGCCCCTATGTGCGCCAAATATGCTCAAGCAGGCAATAAAAAACATGCTTGAATCAGAAGAGATAAAAATTGACGTATATACATTCATAACCAAGATGCTTAAAAAATTAGATAATACTGACTCTGCTAAGATTAGAAACATCACAAATCCATTCATTCCTAGTGCATATAGGCCAAAAAACTGGGAAGAGCTGAAAAGAGATCTCATGCTTAAGCTTGAGGAATTTCAAAAGAGAACTAATCCTTAAAAGGTCTAAATAAGATAAGGAATTCATCCATCTTTAATTAATTTTGCACAGGTTTTATAATATCAGAACCACAAGATTTATTGCAGCCCTTTTATACGGTGCCATAAATGTCAATAAAGATAGCCAAAGCTTCATCATCAGATATGAAAAAAATCTAAGAGATGTACAAAAAACTTTATGCTGGTGATGAAAAGCAAAAATTTTACAGTTCCAAACTTAGCCTGACCGGATTCGAATCAGGTCAAATTATACTAGTGGCGAAAAGCAATGATAAAATAGTGGGATATTGCTGGATTGTCTGGTATGAGCACATAAAAGAAAAAGGCATTGCTTTTTTGGAAGAAATCTACTTGGAAGAAAATGTAAGAGGCCATGCTATTGGAAAAGCCATGATAAACAAAACCATTAATTTGCTTAAAGACTTAAAAATAAGAACACAGTATATCTAGCAGTAGGCAAGCATATGAAGGACGCACAAAAATTTTATAAGCACATTGGCTTTAAAGAGTCAGAAGAGCAGTGGTTTGAAAAAGAACTATGATTTTAGTATTATGAAAATGGCGCAGTGTTCGGGAAACATGCAATTGCATCGGCTCCTGAATGCAAAGAGGAAATAAAACACTAATAAACAATTTGTTTATTATTTTTATAGTGAAAAATTAATATTATAATTAAATACTGGTAATATGACATATATTGCACATAACAATGAAATGATTGAAGAAAAAAATGCAAACATGAAAGTGTCTGATAAGGCGATGTTCTTTGACTTCGCAGTTTATTCCTCACTTAAAGTTATACAGGGTAAACTTTTTTTCCCTGAATTCCATACAGATAGGCTGCTTGAATCTGCAGGAATAATAGGAATGCAGCATAAATTTGCAAAGCAGGATATTATTGAGATGATGGATAAAGTAGTCAAAGCTAATAACATAAATGATGCATTTCTTAGAGTACTTTTGATCGGGGATCCAGACACAAACCAGAATGCGGAATTATATGTTTTCCCATTGACAGGCGTGCACTATTATCCAAAATCTGCATATACTAAAGGTGTAAAGGCAATAACATACAAAGGAGAAAGAAGATTTCCAACAGCAAAGACAAAGGACCTGCTCCTTAGTTTCCTCGCATATAAGGAAGCAGAAAAAGCAGGCGCAATAGACGCCTTGTTAGTAGATAATGATGGTAATATTAGAGAAGGCACAAGAAGCAACTTTTTTGCAGTAAAAGAAGATACAATAATTACGCCTCCTGCGGGTAAAGTACTTGAGGGCATAACAAAAAAAATAATACTAGACTTATGCAAAGATAGATTCATGATATTAGAAGAGGATATTCCTTTATCAAAAATAGGTACTTATGATGAGTTTTTTGTTACAAGTACCCTGTTTAATATTATTCCATTGAATAAAATTGACAGTACAAGCATTAAGCAGAACTTTACATACACAAAAGAAATTCAAGAAATTTTCAAAAATTATTACAACAAAACCATATTAAAAAAATAGGACTGAATATTGTCTCCATTGATTTTATTTTAGCACAATAAATCCAGGGTTTTAGAAATTATTCTTAAAGTCACTGCCTGTAAGGGCAGGGCTGTATTGCATTGAAAAGGATAAAAAGATAAATTTAATGAAAAATAGTATGTATGTATTAAGCGTGCCTGAGAATTTTGCATGCAATGGCATAATCAGAAAGCCTGGAGATTTTGTTATTAGGGACCAGTCTGGCAGGCAGGAAGTATACCCTAAGGAGAAATTCCAATGCATGATGATCGAAATAGCAGGCAATAAAGAAGCAGGGAAGAGATCATGCAGAATAGGTCTGCCTTTATGCTGAGAAAATCAGGCGTAAAAAAGCAGGAGTAATCAAATAACAGCGAAAAAACGCAAAGTATATTAATCTTATTGGTGTAATAAATTATATTTTTATTTTAATTGTTGAGAGACCGCGCACTCTCGCGAGGTTTCGCTTGCATTAACCAATCAATTTTTTTAACTTTATTGGTTTTAACGGAAAATTCGAGGGTATTATGAAAATTCCTGCTTGGAATTAGATGTAGTTTTAAGGAACAAAAACGAAATGTTTATCCATTTAAAGTGTGCACAAGATTGCTTGCATTTTAATATGCATGAATCCAAATAATTCCAGTCGATGCTGCTGGAGGATACTATTATCAGATTTCGACAGCCATGCAAGTAAGCCCGTGGGCTTCCACGGACTGCGTACGGCTCAGTAACACGTGGTCAATTTACCATAAGGAAGAGGATAACCTCGGGAAACTGAGGACAAAACTCTATAGGCTAAGGATTCTGGAACGAGCTTTAGCTGAAAAAGTTGCAAATTGCAGCATTACTGCCTTATGATAAGACTGCGTCGGATCAGGCAGATGGCGGGGTAACGGCCCACCATACCTATAACCCGTAGGGGATATGAAAGTATGAGCCCCGAGAAGGGCACTGAGACAAGGGCCCTAGTGCTATGGCATGCAGCAGGCGCGCAAACTCCACAATGCACGAAAGTGTGATGGGGGGAATCTGAGTGGTCCTTCGGGACCTTTTGCCAAGTCTAGTCAGCTTGGCGAATAAGTGCTGGGCAAGACCGGTGGCAGCCGCCACGGTAATACCGGCAGCACAAGTTGTATCCGCGATTATTGGGCTTAAAGCGCTCGTAGTTGGCTAATACCGTCTTATGTGAAATATTGGCGCTTAACGTCAATGCGTGCATAAGATACCTATTGGCTAGGGAGTGGGTGAGGTTAGGGGTACTTATTGGGAAGGGGTAAAATCCTATAATCCTATAAGGACCAACAGTGGCGAAGGCGCCTAACTAGAACACATCCGACAATGAGGAACGAAGGCTAGGAGAACGAATCGGATTAGATACCCGAGTAGCCCTAGCAGTAAATGATGCAGACTCTGGTGTTGCAGGTTTCACGAAGGCCTGCAGTACCGTAGCGAAAGTGTTAAGTCTGCCGCCTGGGGAGTACGGCCGCAAGGTTAAAACTTAAAGCAATTGGCGGGGGAGCACACAAGGGGTGGATGCTGCTGTTTAATTTGAGCACACGCAGGAAATATTACCAGAAGAGACGGCAAGATGAAGGTCAGACTAAAGATCTTACTAGATGAGCCGAGAGGTAGTGCATGGCGACCGTCAGTTCGTGGTGCGAACTGTCCGGTTAAGTCCGGTAACGAACGAGACCCTTACTGATAATTGCTACTGGTTCAGCGATGGGCTGGGCACTTTATCAGGACCGCCTCTGTTTAAAGAGGAGGAAGGAAAGGGCGACGATACGTCCGTATGCTCTGAATCTTCTGGGCAACAAGCGGCATACAAAGGTTGACACAATGAGACGCAATGCCGAGAGGCAAAGCAAATCCCCTAAAATCAGCCTAAGTTCGGATTGAGGTTTGAAACTCAACCTCATGAAGCTGGAATCCCTAGTAATCGCTTGTCACTAACGAGCGGTGAATCTGTCCCTGCTCCTTGCACACACCGCCTGCCAAGTCACCCAAGTAAAGTCTTAGTGAGGCAGCGCTTATGGCGCTTTCGAGTTAAGATTTCGTGAGGAGGGCTAAGGCATAACAAGGTATCCGTAGGGGAACCTGCGGATAGATCACCTATAAACTTTTTAAAAAAAGTTTAATCAAAAACAAAAAGAGATAACATTTCATTGTAAATCCTTAAAGCTACAACATCTAATTTTATGCGGAATACATAACATAGATAGCATAAACACGGTGTTAATATTGAAAATAGTCTATTCTGACCCGAAGACAGGGAAGTCGAACCAAGTAGAGGTGGCGCAGGATCTGTCCCATTACCTGCTGAACAAGAAGATAGGGGAGAGCATCGACGCCTCAGTATTCGGACTTACTGGCTACACGCTTAGAATCACTGGCGGAACTGATAAAAGCGGATTCGCGATGCACAAGAGCATCGACAGCGCTGTAAAGAAGCAGATACTCGACAGATCGTCAGCAGACTACAAAAGAAGGATCGTCAGGGGCAAGATTATATCGCAGGACATTGAGCAGGTCAATGCAGTGATAGAGGCATACGGCTCAAAGCCCCCCCTTGCAGAGCTTTTCAAGCCAGAAGGCGAAAAAAAGCCCAAGGAGGAGAAGAAGTAAGGTTGCCACAGCATAGCTTGCTTTTGCGCTTCACCCTAAATTTTAATTGCCCTAAATTTCAATTTTAATTAATTTTATAAAATTTATAAAATAATTTTATAAAAATTACTAACTCTTTCACATTCTATATTATTTTTGAGACCAGTATGTTGGAAAAAGAATCCAACATTCTCAAAATTTTCTGCAAAACCTGCAAAGATAATTATCGAATTTGTTCAGAAACTCAATTTTGCTCACAGGGCAGATTTAGAAACAAAGAGTCCCTACCCATGCTGAAACATCATAAAAAAGAACAACCCTGCAGAAATATCCATGAAAATTTAGCCTTATAGGCGCTAGCAGTGCATCACGGTTATATAATATATTAGTTATAGAGGGATGATAATAAATAAAGAAAAGTGGTCTTGTAGACCGCAAAGATGCAAGTTAATATTTTAGTCTTTTTTGCAAAAATATTTATATATTAACATTTAGTTAATATATTATGAAATTAACAACAAGGATAAAGGAATATATAGATTCAGCAGGGCTTACGTACTTTCCTCTTCTGGCCAGTCTTTCATTAACTTCTGAGGGCTCATTGCTGGTCACCCTCAACAGGCTGGTCAAAGCCGGTGAAATATACAATCCTGTCAAAGGCGCGTATGTCTCAAAGAATGCAGATATATTCTGGGTAGCATGCCAACTATACCAAGGCTATATATCCCTCTCTGCTGCTTTCTACCTCCACCACCTGATTGAGGAATTCCCATTTACTGTTTTTGTTGCATCTAATGTCCGTAAATTAGTGCGGATGGGGAACATGGAATTCGTTTACTTTAAGGCATGCAATTATGCAGGTATTGAAAAGAGGAATTATCCACTTGCTTCAGTTGAAAAAGCAATCAGCGATTCCATAATGCACTTATCCTTAACTAATTTTACAGCGCTTGCAAAAGTATTATACTACGCTGAGATCGATTCCGCCAAGCTGATCAAGTTAATCCGGCTATGCGATGCAAAAAGCTCGGCACCCTTCCAAAGGCTCGGTTATCTTCTCTCTCTTCTCCCAAAACTTGATAGGGAAAAGTCAAAATTGCTCTCATTCTGCAGGAAAAGGATAAAGGCAAACACGTATCTTCTTGGGCGCAGAAGCGGGGTATATATACCGGAATGGAAAATTATAGATAACATAGGCAAAGAGGTGATTCTATCATGGTGGCAACAATAGCTTTTAAAATCGGGGAACTGCGGGATTACGCAGCAAGAGATGGATTAAGCTTGAATTTTGTGGTCAAAGAAGCATTCCTTTTCGATCTCATGGAATCCATGGGGGATGAAAAGTTTGTGCTGAAGGGAGGCACTGCCATAAATAAAGGCTATCTGGGCGGTCACCAGCGGTTTTCTGAGGATCTGGATTATGACACTGACCTGGATGCAAAAGCTGCTGAAAAATATGTCAGAGAGATTGGATGGGAGATCAAGAAGAAATTTTTCACAAAACATTCGATTGGCTTCTCTATGGGCTATGAGTTTGAAAGCATCAGGGACATAGTAAGGCTTGACATCTCATTCGGAATAAAAAACAAAACAGAAAAAATAAGAGCAGTATCTGATTTCATACCAGTATCGAAAATAGTACCAATGTACGATTTCAGAGAGCTCAATCAACAGAAAGAATCTGCATTTGAAGAAAGAAAGGAATGGAAGGACCTCTATGACCTGTATTGGATGCATGAGTTGTATGCGCTTAAATTCAAAATAAATGATAAAAAAAAGTTTAAAGAGGCGCTCTTAAATATGACTGTATCGAAGACTGCAAATGCATACATTCCCGCGCAAAAACGACCAAACTGGGACGAGGTTATCGAGACACTGAAGCAAGCAACCAAATAGAATA
>JAJYYU010000024.1 GCA_021800515.1 Microcaldota archaeon | reverse complement strand
CTTTATGCAAGGCAAGCGTCGAATCCTTTCCACCGCTGAATAAGCATGCTAGCATAAAATCATCTTAATTATGATTGTATCCTATAAACTCTAAAAGCAAGTCTTTCAATTCCATAGGATTGGAGAAATGCGGAACATGCTGGGCATTCTTTATCACTTTGAACAGCGCATTTTTGGATTTGCTCTTAAGTTTATATGCAAATTCTATCCTTGTTATTTCATCATTTTCCCCCCATATTATAAGAATTGGCTTGTCTATATAAAAGAGATCTGCCATCCCCTCTTCTATTATGTTGTCAAGGCTATCGAGTACTATCTGTTTCTTGCTTGACTTTGAAGTTAATGCTGTTTTCACTATTTTGTTTATAAGTTTCTTGTTTTTTGACAGGTCCCTGAAATAGGTTTTTAATATAGCTGAATCTTCGATTATAAAGCCATTTACCTTTTTTGTGCCATAGTAAAGGGCATATTTCATTGCGACATGAGCCCCATAGGAATGGCCATAAAGATAAAAGTTAGAATATTTTAGTGCTGTGATGAAATAGTGCAGAATTTCAGCCTGTAGCCCAATATTATATTTTATATTAGGCTTATCTGATTTCCCATGCCCTAGTAGATCAAGTGAATATACTTCAACATCATCAGGCAGCTCATTTATAAGTTTTTTAAACGTATTTGAGGTTCCTCCAAGCCCATGAAGCAGCAGAAGCTTATATCTTGCACCATGCACTGCATTCTGCGCAGGTTTAAGCTTAAAATATATTTTTCCATAAGGGGTTTTGACAAAACCTTCCTTTATTTTGATATAGTTTATATTACTCATAATTTCAGGCACTGCACTAAAATGAATAGAATGAGATTAAGCATAATGTCAAACAGCAACACGATTTCCCGCTCTAAAGCAGTACACACGTATCGAAAATAAGCTTAGCTTCCGAGTTCGGAATGGGATCGGGCGTTTCCTTACCTCTATTACCGTTTGACAATTATTATTTGGAGCCATAAATTTAAATAATTTGCCATAAAAGATAAGATACTAATTTTATACTTTATATTTTATTTCATTTTGCCGCCAGTTTTATAAAGTTTTTACATATAATTTATCATTATCTAAATACCTACGTACAGAAATAGTGGAATATTTTTTCATTTTTAGAGCCAAAAAATAAAACGATTATTCTTGATCACCATGACGCCTTAACAAGGAGGAAATGGAGATTCCACTTATAATTATATGACGCATTTGAAATAGTTTTATGATTAAATATTAATATTTAATAATATTGAGGGATAAATATTTAGTGCTTAAACAATAGAGTTCATTTATAGTTGTCCTGATAGTGTAGTGGTTAGCATACGACCCTGTCACGGTTGCGACCCGGGTTCGAATCCCGGTCAGGGCGCTTCTGATTAAACAAATTTGTATGCTTGATTTATATAAATAATACACGTGGAGCATAGTCTGTAAATAAGTTCAGAGAGAAAAATAAAAATAGAAAATGCAGAGGATGAGATTTGAACTCACGCATCCACTAAAGGAAATGGGCCCTGAACCCATCGCATTTGACCAGGCTCTGCCACCTCTGCTTATTTTATTAATGGCTTTTATATTGTTTTCTGAGTTATTATAATTTAATTATTTCCTTTTTATATTGTATAATTTTATTAATTTTATAATTTGTGATTGTATGCTAATTGGAATTATAGGCGCGCCCAATAAAGGCAAGAGCAGCCTCTTTTCAGCGTTAACGCTAAATGAAGTTAAAATTGCGAATTATCCTTTTACAACAATAGACCCGAATAAGGGTGTGACTTATGCTACAGAGGAGTGCGCTGAAAAAGAATTTGGCATTAAATGCAATGCAAGAAATTCCTTATGCAAGAATGGAATACGTTACATCCCAATAAACATTATAGATGTTGCTGGCCTTGTAGAAGGGGCTAATGAAGGGAAGGGTATGGGAAATCAATTCCTAAATGATCTTATAAACTGTGATGGATTCATATTGGTTGTTGATGCCACTGGCAAAACTGATTCTGAAGGTAATTTTACTAATGAAAATTATAGCCCTGCTAAGGATGCCCATATTATAATAAGGGAGGTTGTAAAATGGCTAGGGGATATAATAATAAAGCACAAAAAATCATATAAAGGCAACAACACAGCATTCTACGAACTTGTTGCTGGTTTTGGTATAGAGAAAGATGCTGCAAACAGTATAATAGAATCAAATTCATTGCCTAAAAATTTTGATTGGAGTAATGAAGAGGCATACAAGTTTACAGAAGATATCCTTAAAAATTACAAACCTGTAGTTATAGCTGCAAATAAATGCGATGTTAAAAATATTAATACTGAAAATAATATACGGGAACTTAAAGAAGAATTTGGGGAAGAAAGAGTTTTTGAGTGTTCTGCAGCTATAGAGCTTGCACTAAGAAAAGCTGAACAGCGTGGGATAGTGGAATATAAAGGAAACTCTTTTGATATTGTAAATAGCAATATATCGAAAGAACAAAAGGAAGCATTAGGCATGATGAGGGCATTTTTAGATTCTGGAAAATCTAATGTTCAGAAACTAATCAATGATCTTACATTCAAAATACTAAATAATATTGTTGTATACCCTGTAGAAGATGAAAATAAGCTTACAGACCATTTTGGAAATGAGCTGCCTGATGCAATTCTAATAAAAAACGGGTCCACAGCACAGGATCTTGCAGCTAAGATACATACAGAATTGGCAAGCAGGATGTTATATGCGATAAATGCTAGAACAAAAATAAAGATTTCAAAAACTTATATACTTAAAGATAGAGATATTATAAAGATAGTTTCTGCTGCGAAGTAAAGATAGGGATAAGATGTATTCATTTTTATTTATGGCAGGGATAGTACTTTTGTTTTTAGGCATTGCCATAATATTTTTATATTTTATATTGAATACTGTGAGTAAGCAAAATGGAAGCCCTCAATTCGGCGGGGTTATAATGATCGGGCCAGTACCAATAATTTTTGGAAATTCGGGACCTGAGACAAGCATTACAATAGCACTTGGCATTGTTTTATTCATAATTATGGTTATATTTTTCTTTTTTGGAAAAAAGTGAATTTCAGTATTATATTTAAATTTTAAGATTAAATAAAAATTTTATATAAGGATTAGATAAAGACTAAATGATTACATGATAACTAAAGAAAACCATACAGGCAATAAAAAATCAGGAAAAAAACTGTATATCATAGGCATAGATGCTGCTCCCTTATGGATGATAGATATTTTTATAAAAAAATACAAGATGAAGGGATTTGAGGAATTCAAAAAACATGGAATAATGACTAAATTTCTATCCACCCTTCCTCCAATGACAGGTACTGCATGCCCAAGCATATATACAGGACTTCAGCCTAGTGAACACGGATCACTTGATTTCTTTTATATGGATAGGGATTATACGAAGCAACTTATCTATTTTGATGCAGAAAAAACGCAGCCCTTTTGGGATGTGCTTTCAAAGAGGGGGATAAAAAGCCTCGTGATAACACCTGCAATGGTAATACGCACATCAAAAGAAAAAAACGTTGATATGATAAGCGGATTTCCACTTCCTCCTAAATATAGCTCAAATGAGCTTAAAGATGCTGCTAAAAAATTCAAATTTTCTGGAGAGCCGGATATAGAACCAGATATAAAATCAGGGAAGATGACACTTAAGGAAGCATCTGCAGAATATACAAAGAGTATACGGGCAAGAGCAGAGTTGTCAAAATATCTTATTAAGAAGAATGATTACCAATTAAGCTTTATATATTTTGCAGAGACAGATAGGCTTCAGCATTTTTCATTAAACAACAAGAAATGGGCAGAATATGTCTCGCCTCTCTACAATGAGATATCAGAATTTATAGAATGGGTAATAGAATTTTCAAAAAATGAAGATGCTGCAATAATCCTTATATCTGACCATGGTGCACAGCCGATATACAATAAATTTTTGTTGAATTCTTGGTTAATAAACAACAATTATGCGATGCTCAAAAAAGGGGTTGTAAAGAATGAACTAGATGGAACTGGCAGCAGTCTTAAAGCAGCAAAATATGAGCTGAGAGAAAAAATTCTGAAAAGCAAAGCAAGAAAAATATATGATAAAATGCCAAAGTACAGCAAAAAAATTATTTCAAATATTGTCGGTAAAGTACTCACAGGAGCATCTGAAGGGAATTATACAAGAATTCATGATTTTGACTTTGATATGGGAAGGACAAAGGCATTTGCATCAGTATCAAATTTCCCTGTAAGTGTGATATGGATAAATGATAAGAGATTTTCAAATCCCTTTATAAAAAGCGGGAATGAAAAGCAAAAGCTGAAACAAGAAATAATCTCTAAATTAAGCAAAATAAAAGATTCTAATGGAGAAAAAGTGATTACTGATATTGTTGACGGGGATAAATATTATAAAAAAACTAAGCTTTTCATTGCACCTGATCTAATAATAAGCGCAAAAGATAATTATACTATAGACATATTTAATTATTCGAAAGGAAATATTTTTATGAAACCAGAGCCTGCAAAATATGGGGACCATACTTTATATGGGATATTTGGATTGATAGACAGAGGAGACAAGAAAAGAATATTTATAAATCCTGAAAAGATAAATGTATGTGATATATTTGGCATGGTGCTCGAATATTTCAAATAAAATCTATAGAATAAGATTAAAGATTATTTCAGTTATGCTGAATCTATTTAGTTTAACAGAATTTGAAAAGAAGGTTCTGATTGAAACCTCAAAAATAAAGAGAGGGAATACAATATCTTATTCACAATTGGCAAAAAAGATAGGGTGTATAAATGGCCAGAGGGCAGTTGGCAATGCTTTGAACAAAAACCCTCTCCCTATAATCATTCCATGCCATAGAGTAGTAGGCTCAAAAAAGATTGGGGGATATAAATTTGGAAATGAAATAAAAAGGATTTTTATATTTTTAAGAGTTTAAAATTTAACCTGATAAAAAAATATATATATAAAATAAAAACAAAGGAGAAGCCGAATGATATCAATCATTCTTAAAGTTTTCCATTCTTTACTTTTTCTTTTTTCCTTTAGCTGCTTTTTTCTTTGGAGCAGCTTTTTTCTTTTTTGATGCCATTTTATTCACTATATATTAATTAAGTTTATCACTAAATATATTTAAATAGATTTGATATTTAATTGAATTAAAATATACGCTTTTTATTTTTCTAAATGATTTGATGGGCCAGAAGGAATATCTTACAAATAAGCTTGAAGAGCTAAAACAGGAGTATAAAAAAACAAAATATAACAAGGCAACAAACAAGCACCTTAGCATAATCCGGGCAAAAATTTCGACGGTAAAAAAGGAGATAATTGAGTCAAATAAAAAAATAAAAGGTACTGGATTTTTTGTTAAGAAGCAAGGAGATGCAACAGTAGGCCTTGTTGGTTTTCCATCTGTAGGCAAATCATCACTGATAAACATGACTACAAATGTCATATCAAAAACAGCACATTATGCATTTACAACTACAAGAATAATTCAAGGCATACTTAATTTCAACAATGCAAAAATCCAAATAATAGATACGCCAGGGCTTATAGAGGGCGCACACCTTGGAGTAGGAAATGGTAGGGCAGTTATAGCTGCACTGAAAATAGTGGATCTGATAGCATTCGTAGTTGATATATGCAACATAAGCAGCCTTGACACGCTGATTAATGAACTAAGAGGGCTTAATATATATATAAATAAGATAAAACCAGATATAAGAATTATAAAAACAGACTCAAATGGCATAATTATACATGTTAACAAATCAGGCATGAATTCTGAAACAATAAAGGCAATACTTTCTGACTTTGGAATACAGAATGCAAGTATTTCGATAATGGATAATGTTGATGAAGATGAATTTATTGCAAATGTAGCGAAAAAAGCAGTTTATATAAATGCAATAGTGATACTCAACAAAATAGATTTAAAAAAGAACTATGAACAAATAGGAAAAGAGATTGCAAAAAAATACAATATAAAGGTCGTGCCTGTCAGCACAGTAGAAAAAATAAATATTGAATTGTTAAAAAATGAGCTGTACAAAAACTTGAATCTTATAAATATTTATCTCAGACCGAAAGGCAGTGATGAATTAAACCCTTTAATAATGAAAAAAGGAGTTACAGTCGGAGACATTGCAAAAAAAATACATAGCGAGGTATTTAATGAGCTTAAGTGCGCCTATGTAACTGGCAAAAGCGCAAAGTTTATGAACCAAAGAGTTGGTATAGATCATAATCTTGAAGATGGAGATATTGTGACATTTATCAAAGAATAATTTAATTAACAGGTCTTAAGCAATATATTGTTAGTATTATTTTGTAATAATTAAGCAAGAAATATAAACAAGAAATAGAATAAAAATAAAACAGGGATTATAATGAACATTAAATATTGGGAATTTGAAGATGCACCTGTGAAAGAGAAAATAAAAACCCCAAAAATAAAGGATATTGCAATGGTGCTATTCCAAAATGAAATTGAGGCCTATAGATTCTCGAAATTAATGATAGAAGTCAAAAAATCAAAAAAGTTAAAACTTAATGAAATCAAGTTTCTGCCGAAGACTACTGCAAAGAGATACCTAGATTATGCCGTGCAGATAGGCCTTCTTAAACATGAAGATATGGCATACGAGCTTACAGACAGGTTTTCAAAGCCTTTGAAAAACCTTGCGCTATATATCAAAGCGTGGTCTGAAAGCGAAGACAATGAGGATATTGATTTGGAATTTCCAACTGTGAGGAAGCAATAAATAGAATACAGAATATAGTTAAGCCTGTAGAAAAAAATATTTTGCCGCACTGCATTTTTATGGTATTTTTATAGTAGTTTATATATTAAAAGAATAAGGATGAATAAAAAGGAGAAGCGGATAAGAAAAGGAATAAAATAAAGCAAAATATAAAATTAGATGCATATAATAACATAATGATAATTGAATATAAATAAAAAATGATAGTATGAGATTTCTGATTTTTATTGCACCTAACGAATTTAAAGATGAGACAGTTTCAATGCTTAAACTACTTTTAGATAAATTTGACATAGACTCAGAAATAACAAGTTATAGCACTAAGGAATGCATTGGATCACATGGTGCAGTTTATAAGCCGGATATAAATACAAATCTTGTAAACCCATTGGATTTTGACGGAATTTTTATAAGTGATGGCGCAGGGCTGGAAATTTACAAATTATATGAATTCCGCCCATTCCTTGACCTGCTATTAAAGTTCAACAATGCAAATAAATACATAATTGCGATAGGTAATTCTATAAAGATACTCGCAAAGGCCAATATAATAAAAAACAAAAGAATTTCTACTCCTGACAAAGACAATGAGCTAAAGAATTTTGTGTTACTTTTCCATGGGTCTGTAAGTGATAGAGATATTGAAATTGCAGGTAATATCGTCACGATGAAGAATTCTGCAGAAATCGATGAGCCCATGATTAACTTTTTTGAACATTTAGGGGTCAGGTGACCTTAGTCTTACTTTATATCTAGGATATCATTTAGCTGGCAGTATAGGCTTAATGACATAAACACTAAGTTCCGCAAATAGGCAAATATAAAGAAAACGTGTATATTTCTTTTTATATCAATTATTATTGGGTGAAAAGATGACAAAAAAAATCGTTTCCTTTGTCTCAAGAGCTAGAGAGCTCCCTAAGGAGGCACAAGACGTAGTGTTCCGCCAACCAGTAGAAGTTGACGCAAGAGGGAAAAAGCCTGCAGAAGTCTACAAGGCTGCACTGCAGAAGATAGCAGAGAAGACAAACTCCGATGAAAAAGAGATACAGATCAAAAAAATAGAGGACGCAGAATTAAAGGCAGAGGAAGAAGAGCTGTAATAAGGTATAAAGAGATTCGGAGAAGTTTGGCCCTATATTTGTTTGATAATAGGGCCGTCATATTTATTAGAGTTTTATGGAATAATCAAAAGTCCACTAATTGAATGATAAGGCATAGCTTTTTAAGGTTATTTTTATAAGACTACTAATTTTTGTTGGTGCGTTGTATGCTATACAATGAAATGCAAAATATAAAGAAGATGAAGAAGGCCTTGGAAGTTCTTGCATATTCCTCTTTGGGCCTTGACTGCAGCATTGCATTTTTAACCATAATGTCATTGAAGAACGGCAGTATGAACCAGTTCTTAAAGCTTTTCAATGATTCTCTTACAATAGAGGTAATCATTACAATTGCGCTGTTCGCTGCAATTATAGTCTCTGCTAATTATAAAAAGATAATAAAGCAGATTGCAGATTTTTCATTCAAGTATAAGCATAAATTAAGACAGTATTCATAATGGATATCGGCTGTGCACTGCATAAGGGGTTGTAAGACTTAACTTGGTAGAGTAAGAATTAAAAACATTGTAGGGCAAATGTACATTTTTGTACTTAATTTTTAAGCAATATTTATTTAAATTGTATTTGCCAATTAATCTTGCAACTTTTTTTTGGTGTATGGCATGGGGATAAGGAATGTTATTAAGAGAGACGGGCATAGAGTGCCTTTTGATGAGAACAAAATCAAGAATGCAGTTATGCGTGCATTTTCAAATGTTTATATAAAAAACAGTGAGGAAAAAAATGAAAAGGCTGCAAAACATATTGCAGATAATGTCACTAAAATAATAGAGGGGCTTAAAGTCGAGGAGCTTAATGTTGAGGAAATCCAGGATCTTGTAGAGAAAGAGCTTATGGAGGCTGATGCAAATGTGGCAAAAGCCTATATACTTTATAGACACAAGCATGCCCAGGTCAGGCTATTCAAATCCTCGCTTGGAATTTCAGATGACTTGAAGCTGCCTATTAACTCCCTTATAATACTCTCTGCCAGGTACCTACTTAAAAATGAAAATGGCAAGATAATCGAGACCCCGAAGCAGTTGTTTGAGAGAGTTGCTACTTCTATAGCGAATGTCGAAAAGAAATACGGCAAAAATGACAAGCAGATCCTTGAAATATCAAAGGAGTTTTACAATGCAATGACAAGTTTCAAGTTTATGCCGAACTCGCCGACATTGATGAATGCAGGCACAAAACTGGGCCAGCTGAGCGCATGCTTTGTCATTCCTATCGCTGACTCAATAAATGATATATTTGATGCAGTCAAGTATGCAGCAATAGTCCATAAAAGCGGCGGAGGCACTGGATTCTCATTTTCAAGGCTTAGGCCGTCTAATGATGCGGTAAATACGACCGGTGGCGTTGCTTCTGGTCCAATTTCATTTATGAAGATATTTGACTCTGCAACAGAGCAGATCAAACAGGGTGGCAAGCGCAGGGGCGCAAACATGGGAATACTTCGCATAGACCACCCAGATATACTAAACTTTATTATGGCAAAGGAGAATGAGAACACGCTTAGGAATTTCAACCTGTCTATTGCAATAACAAAGGACTTTATGAATGCGCTAAGCGCAAACAGGCAGTATGACCTGATAAACCCTAGGAACGGCAAAGGTGTAGGCAAGCTAAATGCAAGAGCTGTGTGGAATCTCATCGTGACAATGGCATGGAAAACAGGAGACCCAGGACTGGTATTCATAGACAGGATAAACTCAAGCTATTCAAACCCTGTGCCTAGGCTCGGGCCGATAGAATCAACCAATCCATGCGGCGAACAGCCTCTGTATGCATACGATTCATGCAACCTTGGATCAATAAACCTTGTAAATATGCTGAAACCTGTAAACAACCACTTCGAGGTCGACTGGGACGAACTGAGGCGCATTACAAAACTAGGGATAAGATTCCTGGACAATGTCATAGATGCAAACACATATCCAATCAAGCAGATAGAGGAAATGACCCGCTCAATAAGAAGGGTTGGCATAGGCGTGATGGGCTGGGCCGACATGCTGATAAAGCTAGGCATAAGATATGATAGCAATGAGGCGCTTGCGCTTGCAGAAAACGTGATGTCCTTCATAACAAACAACGCGCGGCAGATGAGCCAGGAGCTTGCAGAGGAGCGCGGGGCATTCCCTGAGTTCAAGAACAGCATCTGGTACAAGCTTGGGTACAAGCCTCTTAGGAACTCAACAGTAACAACAATAGCACCCACAGGCACGATAAGCATAATCTCTAACGGAGTCTCGCAAGGCATAGAACCCATATTCTCTGTTGTTTATCTAAGAAATGTCGCTGAGTCACTTGGATCTAATCTTATAGAAGTCAATAACGAATTCGAGAGGTATGCGCTTGAGAATAATTTTTACTCAGATGACCTTATGAAGAAGCTTGCCGGAAAAATATCCATACAGGACGTTGAAGAAATCCCTGATAAGATAAGACGGCTCTTCGTGACTGCGCATGACATTGCACCCGAATGGCATATAAAGATGCAGGCTGCATTCCAGAAGCATGTTGACAATGCTGTTTCAAAGACAATAAATTTCCCAAGCCAGGCAACTCCCCAGGATATTGAAAACGCGTACAAGCTTGCATACGAACTAGGATGTAAGGGCATAACAGTATACAGAGACCAAAGCAAATCAAACCAGGTGCTCAATGCGGTAAACGAGAAAAACCAGATGACGCTGAAAAGCCTAAAGGATAAACACGCAGGCAATACAAGCATCACTAACTTCGATGCATCAACATATGTAATTTCCGCTGCAAAGGAAAAGCCGTGCCCTGAATGCGGAACAGAAATGATTGCTGGCGAAGGATGCTTTACATGTCCTAGATGTGGATTCAGCCTATGCGATTGAACCCGTTAGAGAGAAGTTTAATAATAAAAATGCTTTGAGATAAATTTGCAGTCTGAAATTAACAATTAAAGGAAAATTCAATGAACGAGAATATAGAAAAAGTACTAAGATCAAAGATACGGGACATACAGGATTACCCTAAAAAAGGAGTCTTGTTTAGGGATATAACACCGTTGCTCAAGGACAGAGATCTGTTTGCACTTTGCATAGACTATATAAATGTCAGCCTTTATGGCAAGGATATAGATTACATAGCCGGGATTGATGCCCGCGGATTCATTATAGGCTCTGCGCTTGCATACAAGCTGAAAAAAGGATTTATACCAATAAGGAAAAAGGGGAAATTGCCATACAAAACTGTTGAGGTTTCTTACAGCCTTGAATACGCTGAAAAGCAGACAATCGAGATGCATAGCGATGCTGTTGAAAAAGGCAGCAGGGTTTTGATAATTGACGATGTGCTTGCAACAGGCGGAACACTTGCGGCAAGCATAGAGCTCCTTGAAAAACTGGATGCAAAAATTGCAGGCATATGCACGCTTATAGAATTAAGCACGCTGAACGGAAGAGAGAAGCTTAAAGGATATGACTTTTTTACTTTGCTCAAATATTGAAATTACTATTGGATTATAGATTATTTACTTCTTTCTTCAGCTTCCTTTTTTCATCTTCACTGCTTTTTCACTACTTTCATGTAGTCCTCACCAAAATAAATCTTGAAGATATCAGTGAATGAACCTTTGAGCGTGCTCCAGTATATTTTACCCATTATTTTCTTAAGCATATAATTTTCAAATGACGGATTCACGCTAATTGCAGGCCTATCGTATGTGCCTATCACAAAAACTGCTTTTTGATCACCAACCTCGAATGGGCAGTGAGTGCGCCCAGTAAACATATATTCTTTGTCAGACATATTATTTATCTGATCTGCTATCGTACTGGTAACAACTTCAGCTTCTAAATGAGCAGTCATTCCAGACTTTGCAGTAGGAGCATTCGTAACATCACCTATTGCAAATGCATTTTCATAGCCTTCTATTTTCAGGCTTGTCTTGTCAACCTTTATCCAGCCATCTTTGTCAGTAAACTCCTCGCCTTTTATGAAATCCGGCGCCTTGTGAGGCGGGACCATAAAAAGGTAATCAAACTTTATTTCATTGCCTTCCATTGAAACAAGTTTTTTTCCCTGCACGTCAACGTGGTCAAGATTAAAAGATGTTACAATTTCTATATTTTTGGCCTTTGCTACCTTTTCTGTTATTTCACTTATTGCAGGAGCAGTGTAGAACTTGGGATAAGGCGTCACAAAGATTATGCTTGAATTGTCAAGCATCTTGCGCTTTTTTAAGAAGTCATGAAGCAGGAACGCGGATTCATTTGGCGATGGTGGGCATTTATATGGAACGCCTGCAACGCCGACAACAAACCTCCCGCCTATTGAGGTCTTTAGGGTTTCATAAATCTTCTCCGCATCTTGGGGGCTTGTATGGAAGTCCAGATTAGACTCGCGAAGCCCTGGGATCATATCATAATTAGGCATACTGCCAGGTGCAATCACTATATAATCATATGGCAATATGCCACTGATTTCAGTTGCAACAGTCTGGCTTTTTAAGTCTACTTTTGTTACTGTATCATGAAGGAATTTTATTTTCGCAAAAAGGAGGCTTCTTTCCTTCTTGAAAAGTTTATCAGGCTTCATCCCATTAAATGCAACATGGAGATAGTCAGGTTGAAAGGCATGATATTCAGACTTATCAATAACTGTTATTTGCCAATCTTTTCTTGTTTTTGGATTTATTCTTTTTAGAAGCGCATTTGCACACATAGTGCCGCCTGTTCCACCGCCGATAATTATAATATTTTTCATGATTTCACATTTGTTTTATTAGAATCATTTATTAGAACTTTTTTGCAGTTACTTTTATTAAAATTATATATGTATTATTTTCTTCTTTAACCCCTTCAAAAACATTTCCTGTTGCCTCGCACCATGACTTCATATCCGGTGCTGCTGCAGGATCGGTTGCAGTTAGCTCTATCTCATCCCCATTTGATGCTGTTCTGTATGCCTTCACAAACTCTGTCAGCGGACCTGGGCATGAAAGCCCTTTACTATCTACATTTATTTTTACCATATTGCCATGCCTATAAAAATTTAAATAAAATTAAATAAAGAGCACTTGAGAATCTTTTGATTCTTGCAGAAATGTTGCTGCACCTACTACATTATCAACCATATCATCAAAATTTTCCTTCTTTAGCTGCATTACATTAGCCATCATAGAGCATGCATAAATTGTTACATTGCCTGATTCTTTTGCAGATTTTATCATCTCATACCAGGAAGGTGTATGTGTATTGCGTAGGCCATCAATTAGCAACGGTGCCATATCTTCAAATTCTTTTGAAATCCTATTAGTATTCTTGTATCCGTCCTTTACAAACCCTAAAAGAGCCCATCCTGTAACAAAAATTTTCACAGGCATTTCCATATTAGCCGCAGTCTGGGTAATAACACCAAGTGGTATAAATTTATCAACTGTGCCAGAAAACATTATAATACTCAATCCACCCATTTAATCACATATATTATGGGTTAGAAAAGTATAAATATAGATGCTGAACCTGTTTAGCGCAGCAAACCATAATAATAAGCAATGCACTAATAATGATAGAATAATAGAGGGTAAAATATGTAGGTGATAAAC
>JAJYYU010000023.1 GCA_021800515.1 Microcaldota archaeon | reverse complement strand
TTGAAGACTCCGAGGAAGTCAAGCGCTGCGAGAACGACTGCAATGATAAGTATTGCCCAGCCGTATGTCATTAAGTATTCCATTGCGCTCTGCGCTTTGGCGCTATTATCTGAAAACTTTTTTCCAAAAAGTTTTGTTTCTCTCTGATGCTGCACCATGGAATCCGTTTGTTTTAGTTATTATAACATAATCTGGATAAAATTTATATACCCTAACTATTAATTATTTAAAAAATAAATTTAATTTTAAGCTTTTATCAAATTCTATTATTTTAGCATGAATTTTACTGAATATATCTATTTGCATATCGAAAAGTTTTGATTTAAAACATGATTATAGATAGTTTAGCTAAGTTTTTTGCTTATTGCAGCAATCTTCTGTAGATCAAGATAAGAATCATGCTTCTTGATTCCTGATGCTATTATATATTCCCTTATTGCTTTGGGATTTACGCCTTTTGTCCTGAATCCCATTATTGTGGGTGCCCTCGGGTCATCCCATCCACTAAGCCTACCCTCGCTAATTGCAATCTTTATATCTGATTTGTGTGCTAGCTCTCCTTGTACTTTCAATGCGCCTACTTCAAGCACATGCGGCATATGCCATGAAAATGCATCGAAAAGGTATTGCTGTTTCATCTGATTCAGTTCATGCTCTTTTCCGCGTATGACAAGTGTTATCTGCATTTCATGGTCATCAACTGCTGACGCAAAATTATAAAGTGGCCAAACCCTATACTTTGTTCCTGTTACTGGATGTGCATAATCTATAATCCTAAACATAACCCAGTCCCTTATAGAGCTGTTAGGATGTGCAAGATCTGTCTTCAACCTTAATACTGCTTCGCCTTCTTTGTATACAGTTTTCATTTTTGCCCATTTATCTAATGCTTCCTCTTTGCTACTACTTCTGCATGCGCAGGCAATACCTCTTTTCCTATTTTCTTGCATCTCTTCCTTAGCGCAAGTGCATACATATGCATTGCCATTGCGTATCAACTCTTCTGCAAATTTATAATATAACTCAATGCGTTCGCTTTGCTTAATTATTTGATATACATTGCAGCCTAACCATTCCAGATCTTTTGCAGTTTGTGCATATGCCTCTGGAAGAGGCTTTTTTGTTTTTGGATCAGTATCATCAAATCTTAGATAAAATCTACCATTATATTTTTTGGAGTATTCATCACACAACACTGCAATCTTTGCATGGCCTATGTGCATGAAACCACTTGGATTCGGAGCAAATCGTGTATTTACTTGCATACCGGGCGTCACCCATTCAAGCTCAGGCAATCCTATGCGCTCCTCCTTTTTTATAAAAGTATACTTAGCTACCTCCTTTTCTATATCTGCTTTTGGCATTGCATTAACTTCATTTATTACTTCTGTTATTATTTTCTCAGCTTCTTTTATATTTTCCCTAAATTTAGGCACTTCACTTAGAACTTTATTAAGCACTGCGCCAAGCCTTGCTGATCCATAATCCATGGCATTTTTCAAAGCATATTTTCTTGCAATCTCTTTTATTTGATTTTCAGGCATAATAGCACATTATAATTAATAAGCACTTGTATTACACTGATAATTTACATTATATTAATTTGTTGTTTTTTGTTAATGCTAATTCAATAAATTATTAAAATAAATATTAATAAGTGTTTTCCATAATCCTTATTTATTCAGAACCTCAATATTAAAAAAGGATTAAATGAAAATAAACATAAATAACTATGATCTCTTTATATTTGACTGGGATGGCACGCTTAATTCCTTGGGGGTTCTACTTAATGCAAATGAAAAAATCAAAAAAACTCTTAAACGTATAGGCATATTAAAAAATAAGAAGTCTGCCAAGCCTGTAGGAATCAAAAACAATTTTATAGATATAAGGCGCACGGAATTTATAAAAAAAGAGCAATTGAGGAATAGGATATTTTCATTTGCAATTGATATATTTTTTATAATTAGCAGGCCAAAAATCCACCGAGACACGGTTTTAATCTTGAAGGATTTAAAGCAGAAAAATAAGAAAATAGTTTTATTCACAAACGGTGGTGCATATAGGATAAAAAAAGAGCTGCAGCACTTTGGACTTGATATTTATTTTGACCTTGTGGTAAGTGCAAGAACATTGGGTATGCTAAAGCCGAATCCGGCAGGCATAAATATTATTTGTAGCAGAATGAAAATAAAAAAGTGGCGGACTCTGCTTATTGGAGATTCACTTGACGACATGATAAGCGGCAAAAATGCAGGCATAGACATATGCGCAATAACAGATGGATTTGATTCTGCAGCAAAACTTGAAAATGCAAAACCTAACTATGTATTTAAGAGCATAGAGGAATTTTATAAAAATATAAAATAGAAGTTAAATAATAAGCCAAGAGAGGGATTTTCGTATTTTAAATATATCGAACCCCCATAAGCCGCTCTGCAGGCGGCTGCATAGCCATTCTGCCATCTTGGCAAATATGCACTACAATGCAAATTCGCAGTGCACTTGATTTTATATTTTATCTTATAAATATAAACAAAACAATATTTATAAAGATACCTCCAATCCTAAAATTAAAGTAAATGTCTTTTGAATGACAAATCAAATACATTTAAATAATTTAAATAAATAAGTAATATCGTTAATTTATATATTAATTAAACCGGAATTAATTACATTAAGTAAATTACATCAAATTACAGGATTACAATAGGTAACAAATGGCTATTATTTTGATGGTTAATTTGAATGGCAATGCAATGTTATAATTGATATGATGATAATATGGTAAGATTAAAAATAAACTATATCCCGCAGGAATTGGCTACAAAAACAATAAGCCTCAGCAACAATGAGCCCATAACAAAAATAATCCCTATGATAAAAGACAAAAAATATGAGGGAGTAATAATTAATAAGAATAATAAATATTTCGGAATTATAGACTCCAAAGGTTTATATAAATTCTCTGAATTGAGAATGCCGAAGAACGAATCTGCAGAAAGTTTTGCTGTAAAAGCTCCTGTGATAAACAATGAAACAGACTTGTTTACAGTTCTGGATTATTTCACAAACATAAAAACAAATGTGCTACCTTACTCGTATAAAAATAAGATAGATAGTGTATTGACTAGGAAAAGTCTCCTTAAATTTATTTTATCTTCAAAACTAATAAATGAAATGCCTGTTGAGAAAATAATGACATTTCCAGTAATAGCCGCAGATGCAGATACTGGGCTGATAACCGCAAAAAAAATAATGTCAGACCATAGACTTAGCCGATTGATAGTTCTAAAAAATAATTCACCAATAGGGATAATAAGTATGAAAGATATAGTCTACAAATTTTCATTAGATGAGAAACTTCCAGAGATGAAGGATGTAAGGTTCAACATAAACAATATAAATATAGGCAGTCTTTGCGAAAGGAATGTAAAAACAATAGAATACAATAGACTTGTTTCTGAGGCAACACGAAAAATGGTTGAGCAAGGAATTTCATCTCTAGTTGTAGTTAAGGATAAAAAATATATAGGGATTGTCACAATCTCAGATATACTGAAAAATATACAGATAAATGAGCATATACAAGAAAATAAAATATTCATAATAGGAATTGATGATGAGACAAAAGAGTATGAAGATGAAATAAGAGAGCAGTTAAGAAATGAAATAAATAAGATTGAAAAACTAAATTACACTGTTAATTACCTTACGCTCAATATCAAAAGGAACAATAGATATTACCAATTAAATGCAAGAGTAAATCTGGACCATACAGGAATCATTTCACTGCATGTAGAAGAATATCTTCTTGACAAGGCAATGAAAAACCTGCTTTTGCTTATTGAAAAAGAGCTTAAAAAGGAAAAGAGTCAAATGCTGACGTTAAGGAAAGTGGATAGAAATGAGGAGGAATAATGGCAAGAGCAGGCTGCAGTCAAGCCTTGAGCTTCTTATAACAATCTCATTTGGTCTCATGATATTACTCCCAATAATAGTAATAGGATTTATGCAGATAACAAATTCTAATTCAACACTCTCGGCAACTGTTGCGCAGCAAAGTTCAAATAAGCTTGCAAGCGCGGCAGCAATCGTTGCAAGTAGCGGACCTGGCAGCAAAGAGATGGTATTAATACAGATCCCGCCAAATATAAAATCTATACTTATAGGCAATAATACAAACGGCGTAGGGCATGAGATCAAGATAATAGTTTACACATCAGGAGGAAACAGCGATATTATATCATACACTCTTGTAAATGTGTCAGGGAACCTTGGCGCTGACACCTTGCAGGGCCAATATCTTGTCAATGTATCTGACATGGGCCAGTGTCCATCGAATCCTGCTGTGCCTTGTGTTTATATTTCAACTAAAACATAATATGTAAACAAGTGTGAAGCTATGAAAATACAAATGTTCTTTTTATTGATCAGCATCTTATTATCATTTTCTATCATCACTGCAAATGCCTCATTCACAGTAACACATTTAAATACAACAGTCACACTTAACAAAAATACAAGCGCAAAAGTAACAGAAGTAATAAATATAGAAATAAGCAATGAGTCTCTCAAACAGTACCAGCTTGACAGGGTTGCATTGAATCTAAAGCTTGAGGAATGGCAATCTCTAATAGGGCCGACCCTTGTGCAACATATAATAAATACTCGTTTTGGGGTAAGTAATTTCAGCTTTATACCAGGTCCTGTAAGTATACAAAACGGATCTAATGTTGCACAACTCTACCTGAATTATGAAGTATTAAATGTAACGACTGTAAAACAGATAGCTCCAAGGGCATTTTTATATAAGTTCAACAGCACTGTATTCAACTTTGAGCATGGGGTAAGCGGAGAAATACTTCCCCCGAATACGACGCTTACAATAAATTTACCTGATGGCACAAGGAACATCTCTGTATATCCCATACCTGATCTGCCTGCAAACGGGCTTGTAGATAAATTCAATAATATAACCTCTTTATCATGGGATAATGGGGAGCCTTTATCAAAATTCAGCCTCAATTTCGAACTCAATGAAAATATGCAGACAGAGGTCCTGTCTTTTTTTACAAGAATATATGATTATTTAGGATATACATCCTATATCATTATTATTCTCATAATCCTATTGTTTATATTCTACACTTATTTCAAAGCAAAATCCTGATATCCTCTGTATGGAGATGTAAATGCATGAATACGAAATAAAAATACTAAGTATATTAAAAACAGATAGACACGAAACAGAGGCAGGCATAATCAGTAAATCAGGCCTCGGCAGAGATTCTGCAATGTGGGCGCTGCAGAACCTCAATGAAAAAGGGCTAGTTAGAATAAAGAATAAAAAAATGTTCTCAGCAGTGCTTACAAAAGAGGCACTTGGATACATAGATGAATTTCCAGAGGAGAAAATCGCAAGAATGTCCCGCAATAGCAGACTTAGTATGGAAATAGTGGGCACACCAGAAGGCAGCAACATTGGAATTATTTGGGCAAAGAAAAACAAATGGATAGAGATTAGAGGGAATACTATCATGCCTATTGAGCCAACGCCAAAGGAATACTGGCAAAGAATGCTGCTAAATGAAATAAAAAATAAGAAAGAATTTGATGCTTTATTTATGGAAAAGAATAAACAAGGTATAGAAACGCTTGTAAAAAGAAAGCTCATAGAGATTAAGGAAAAAAATATTATAGAGGATATTGAAATAACAGAAAAAGGTCTTGAGACTGCTATCTCAGATCAGGAAGCCAAACATGAAATAAAGGAGCTTACAAAAGAGATTATTAGCAGATATTCAGATAAAGAAGGGATGAAATTCAAAAAATATGATATTAATGCTGATACAGAAAAGATATATCCTGCAAGGATTCATCCTTTAAGCATATTTATAAATAAGATAAGATCGATATGGATCGAACTTGGATTTAAGGAGATATCAGGGCCTATTGTAGAGTCAGAATTCTGGGTCTTTGATGCTCTATTCTCCCCACAAGACCATCCCACGCGCGAAATGCAGGATACTTTCTTTTTGTCCAACCCAAGAGAAATTGATATAGAAGACGATGAATTGAAAAGAAAAATAAAAAATATGCATGAAAAGAACTGGAGAGGAAAATGGGAAGTGGAAATCGCAAAACATGCTGTATTGAGGACGCACAGTACTGGAGTTTCAGCGCATTACATGCACAGCCTTGCCAATACTACAAAACCAATAAAATTGTTTACCATAGGCAAGATATTTAGAAATGAGACAATTGACTTCAAACACCTTGCAGAATTCCATCAGGTCGACGGACTGATTATAGGGAAGGACTTAGATTTTTCAAACCTGATTTTCACCCTAAAAAGGTTCTATGAAAGGTTAGGCATAAATATTTCTATAAAGCCCGCATATTTTCCATTTGTTGAACCAGGACTTGAAATAAACTACATTGACAAGAAAACAGGAGAAGTGATAGAACTCGGCGGTGCAGGGATAATACGGGACGAGATAAAAAAAGCACTTGGAATAACTGATAATGAGGTCCTTGCATTTGGATTAGGCATTGAACGCTTGATTTTTAGAGAAATACCGCTAGCGTCTCTTATCGAACTGTACAAAAATGATGTAGGCTGGCTAAGGAACGTTAAACAGATAAAGGGGTAATATATGGCTTCTATTAATTTCTTACTAAAAGACCTTGAGGACCAAGGATTTGACATGGCTTTATTGGAGATTTTAGTGCCTAAAATAGGTATGGAAATTGAAAAGAATGATGGTAATGAGGTAGTAATAGACATCACACCAAACAGGCCAGATCTTATGGATTTTACAGGATTTGTTAGAGCGCTGAATGCACTTGCGCCATCTATTGAAGGCAAAAAGCAAAGCAGAGCAATCAGAAAGAATATTTATGAAATAAAAAACAGGGCTTTGGCAAACTTACATATAGATAAAAAAACAAAAAAAATAAGGCCTTTCATTAGTATGATTATTGCAAAGAATGTCAACTTAAAGAATAACAGGCTCCAGTATTTGCTGAACTTTTCAGAAAAACTTTCAGACACGCTTGGCAGAAAAAGGAAGAAATTCGCAGTCGGCATGTATGATTTTGATAAGATAACACCAGATCTTTTTTACAATGCAGTGCATGACGCAAAATTTGCACCTTTGGGAAATGGCACTGAAATGAGTATTAGTGAGATACTTGATAAGCATGAGAAAGGTATTAAATACAAAAGCATTTTTGATTCAATAAATGGCAGAGGATCTCTATTTACAATCCTAAAGGATTCAGAGAGAATTCTTTCGCTCGTGCCTATTGTGAATTCAGAATATGCAAAAGTTACAGAAAATACAAAAAGCATACTGCTAGATATAACAGGGACATCTGAACAAGGAGTACAACAAGCAATGAACATTTTTATCTGCTCTTTTATAGATAGTGGATCTGAGGTTTATCCTGTCAATGTTTATTATGATAATAAAACAAATATAATGCCTACACTTGAACATAGGCAGATCAAGATAAATGCAAAGAAGGCATGCAAAAAACTAGGTATAAATATTAGCAGTAATGATGCTGCAAGGCTGCTTGAAATGATGGGTTATTCAACTGAAGTTAATAACGGCAGTATAATTGCACATATCCCTGAATTCAGAAGTGACATATTCAACAGCCAAGATGTAATTGAAGACATTGCAATTGCGTATGGCTATGACAATATCACAGCAAAACCTATAGAAGGGAACTTTGAAAGTAGCGTAGATAAGATAAGAGAGCGTACAAATGAGATTTCCACATTTATGATAGGATTAGGATTTTCAGAAGTAGTAAACACTTATCTTACAAATGAAAAATTAAATTTTGAAAATATGCAGATCAATGTACTTGACAAAAAAAATACTGTCACAATACTCAATGCAAAAACAGAGGCAATAACAATGTTGCGTACAGACCTGTTACCAGGAATTCTAAACAATCTAGGAGCATCGCTGACTGAAAAGATGCCTCAAAAATTATTTGAAGTAGGGAGCGTTTTTTCGCTTGAGAATAGTAATAAAGTGCATGAGCAGCTACGCCTAGCATTTGCAAGCGAGCATGCAAAGGCAAACTTCTCAGAAATAAAAGCCTATATTGATTCTCTACTTAAACTTATGGGCATAGAAGATATTACATTTAAAGAAGAAAAAAGCAGTATGTTTATAGAAGGTAGATGTGCAATAGCAATGTCAGGAAATAAAAAAATAGGCATATTTGGGGAATTACACCCAAAAGTACTAAATGCATTCAGACTTGAAGAGCCTACTGTAGCCGCTGAAATAACAATATATGAAAAAATAGAATATCAATTTAGCATCTAACTAAAGTTTTCCACTTAGAATTTATTGTACATGCAATAGTAATAAATAAAATATCAAAGACCTATTTTTCTGCATACTAAATTTAATGGGCATGCACTACATAGGGGCCTTGTCTTGCAGTAATTCTTTCCAAGCTCAACAAACTGGGCATGGAAATCCTTGTACAGTCTTAAATCTTTTTTAATATTGTTTTCAAAGTAATCCTGTAATTTTTCGTATTTTATATTTTCATCAATACCATAAACCCTATGCATTATCCTCTTTGTATATGCATCAATAACAAATTTTCTCTTACCAGCGGCATAAAGTATTATAGAATCAGCTGTTTCATTTCCTATTCCTTTCATAGATAATAGTTTTTTTCTTAGGGCTTCCTTTTTTAACGCAAACAAATTTTCCAAAGAGCCATAATTTGTTAAAATATCTATAAAAATTTGCTTTAAATATCTCGACTTTTGACTTGAAAATCCAACAGTTTTTATTATTTTAGCAAGTACTTGCTCATTGCAAGATGAAATATATCTTATGCTCAAAGCATTATTTTTTTTCATATTTTTTATTGCTTTCTCAACATTTTTCCACGAATTTCTTTGAGTAAGTATAGCACCTACAAATATTTCAGTAGGCGTTTCACCAGGCCACCAGTCAAGAAATCCAAAATGATTTCTCAATTTCTTATACAATACTTCAAGCGGAATATCATGAGTCATATATTATCCCATTATTTTCAAGTATTATTATTTAATTATTCTTTATAAAATAAAAATATTTTATTTAGTTAAGTCAATTACAAAATAGAGGGCATATGCTATAAACTATATGTATAATTTATAATTAGTAATATAAAGTTTAATGTCTTATTTAATTCTGTATACAACAGAAATAAAATGAATCTCGAACAAAGGTATGCTAGATAAACTTTATTGAGTATATCTGTAGAGGTTTACTTTAGGTAATAGAATAAATTAAACAAATAGGGGTAATATGGTATTAATTGATTATGATGACGGCAAAAAAATTCTTGATAAATACAAAATAAAATCAGTACCAAGTAGGTATGTAAGAAATGTTGAAGATGCTATAGCGTTTGCGGATTCATTAAAAGGCAAAGAAATGGCAATGAAAGTAATATCGAAGAATCCTGAAGCGCTCCATAAGGCAAAAAAAGGGCTTGTAGTTCTAAATCTTAAAGAAAAAGAGGACATAATAAAAGCTTGGAAAAACTTAGAAAGCAAAGCAAAGCAGTTTATGCCATATAAGATACAGGCACAGGAAATGGTTAGAGGAATAGAAATTATAGCAGGGGGTAGAATAGATCCTCAGTTTGGGAAAATCGTGGTAATAGGCTTAGGAGGTATCTACGTCGAGGTGCTTAAAGACTTCCAGATAGGCATATGCCCTGTAGAAGCCAAAAACGCAAGCATGATGATAGACATGCTAAAATCAAAACAGATACTGCTTAACAGCATAAAAAAAGAGGACCTTGTAAGATTGATTATAAATGTATCGAGAATGATGGTTGAAAATGATATTTCAGAACTTGATCTGAACCCTATGATAATACATGATGGAAAAATTGAGGCTGTAGATATAAGGATTATAAAATAATAAAATAAATATTTAACAAAAAATGTGACAAAATGATAAAAGGAAAAGATAATATAAAAATTCAAAATAAAAAAATTATTGATGAAAGTAAAATCAAAAGAAAAATAAGCCCTGATATAGTTGCTGAACAATTAAGAGCAGAAAAAACAGGAATCAAAGTAGGTAAAGATTCAGTAAAAGGCAAATACATTATGCCCTATTTGCGGAAAAACCAAAAAAGCAAATAAATAGGGATTAGATAAATAATTATTGTAAAAATAATTATAAATCTTAAAATAAATAAAATAAACATTAAAATAAAAGAATGTAATGGGTAAAAAAATGAAGGATAAAAAAGAAAGCAAAAAAATAAGATATTACAATTTAAACCGTTTGATAATGCCAAAAAGCGTTGCAATAGTCGGCGCATCGTATGATGCCGACAAGGTTGGACATATAATACTTAGAAATTACCTAAATGCAGGATTTTCTGGAAAACTGTTTCCTGTTAATATAAATGCTGCAGGGGACATGTTAGGTTTAAAGGTTTATAAAACTATTTCTGATATAAAACAAAAAATAGATCTTGTTGTAGTCGCGACTCCTGCCTCAACAGTTCCTGACATTATAGATCAATGTGGTAAAGCTAACGTTGGAGGAGTTGTCGTAATCAGTAGCGGATTTGCAGAAGTTGGGAATATAGATTTGCAAAAGCAGCTTATTGAAAATGCCAAAAAGTACAAATTGCCTGTAATAGGACCAAATTGCCTTGGACTTGTTGATATAAAGTCAAAAACAGATACTATGTACCTGCCATCTTTCAAGCTTGATAAACCAATATTAGGCGATGTTAGCGTCATATCTCAAAGTGGTGCAGTAGGCAGCATCGTACTTGATCTTATAGATCACGAGGGCTTTGGGCTTGCAAAATTCATCTCATATGGCAATGCAGATGTTGTCGATGAAAGTGATATTCTTACATACCTTGCAAATGACAATGAGACAAAGTTTATAATATTCTACCTTGAAGGAGTAAAAGATGGGGAAAGATTTATTGAAACTGTAAAAAAATATGGACTTAAAAAACCCATTATAATAATAAAGGCAGGAACTACTGCAGAGGGTGCAACTGCTGCGCATTCACATACTGCGGCGCTAGCTGGAAATTCTGAAGTGTATAATGCAATATTTAAGCAGTATGGAATTGTACAGGCAGAAGACCTATATGATTTGTTATATTTTGCAAAAATATTTGAGATGTCACCGTTATGCACTGGAAATAAAGTAGGAGTTATCACAAATGGGGGAGGTGCAGGGGTGCTCATGACAGATGCTATATATAAGAATGGACTTGAACTTGCCCAGTTAAGTGACAAAAGCAAAGAAAATTTAAGAAAAGTAATGCCTAATATAGTCAATATTACATCCCCACTTGACATTGGAGGCGATGCAGACCGCACTCGATTCAAAAATGCCATAGATGCTGTTGCGACTGATGATAATGTCGATATTATAATAGCTATCGTATTATTCCAGACTCCTGGAGCAGACTCGTCAGTAGTAGCAGAGATTGTTAATGCTAAGAATAGAACAAACAAACCCTTCATCGTAATAAGCATCGGGGGCAACTACACTCTTGCGCATAGAAGCATGTTGGAAAGCGCAAACATTCCTGTATACGAATCGCCGATGGCAGCAGCGAAGGCTATTAAAGCATTAATTGACTTTTCAAATGCAAAAATCCAGAAAAAATAACAAAATAATGAGGATATGAAAAAAAATAAAACAATAATCACAAAAAAGATCAAGGATATTATCAAAAAGGATAAAGAGGTATTTTTGACAACTACCAGAATGAATTATCCATTTATTCCAGAATCAGGAGAAAATGACATAGTACGCGATGTGAGCGGAAATAAGTTCATAGACCTTAGCAGTTTTATTAGTGTGTACAACTTTGGGATAAACAACACTGAGATAAAAAGAGCTATTGAAAAACAAGTGCAGAAACTTGTACATCCTGGGTTTACAGACTTTTACGCAGAGCCTCCAATTAAATTTGGTGAAGCTTTGCTGAAATTTTTTCCGAAAAAGTTTGGAAAATTATTTCTTTCAAATTCAGGTACAGAAGCTAATGAAGCAGCAATAAAATTTGCGAAGCTTTTTACAGATAGATCCTATATTATTTCATTCTATAATTCATTTCACGGCAGAACACAAGGATCATTATCAATGACATCTTCAAAAATAGTACAGAGGGAGCATTTTGGGCCATTTGCAAACTCAGTCCATGTACCATTTCCATATTGCTACAGATGCCCATTTAACCAAAATGACAGCAAATCGTGCGGATTTGCATGCATTGATTACATTAAAAAATATGCACTATCAAAGGAGGTGTCTGGAAAAGAAGTTGCAGGTTTCTTTGTAGAACCTATTCAAGGAGAGGGAGGATATATAGTTCCACCAATAGATTACTTTAAGGAACTGAAAAAGCTTCTTGAAGAATACGGCATACTTTTAATTGATGATGAAATACAGGCAGGCATCATGAGGACAGGCAAATTCATTGCACTCCACAATTTCGGCGTAGATGCAGATATCTATACCTTTGGCAAATCAATTGGCGGTGGGATACCTATGGGCGTAACAGTGGTTAAAAAAGGCATGGATATTCCAGCAGGATCCCATGCAAATACTTTTGGCGGAAATCTTCTTGCAGTATCCGCAGGGGAGGCTATGCTAAATCATATTTATAAAAATAAAAACTTTATTGAAAAAGAAGTAAAAACCAAATCAGAATTGTTCATGACTAGGCTGAAAGAAATGCAGGAAAAATATGAGATCATTGGAGATGTAAGGGGCATTGGTCTGATGATTGGTATTGAATTTGTCAAATCAAAGAAAACAAAACAACCAGCAATTGATTTAAGAAACAAAATACTTCAACAAGCATTTGATGATGGCCTCATAATGCTTGGATGCGGGGAATCAACAATAAGGCTTATACCTCCAATAACAATAGAGAAAAAGAATATAGAAACAAGCTTAGACATTATTGAAGAAATTGTCAAAGCTGAAGATAAAAATAATGCATGAATGTAGAAAGATAAAGATTTATTGATGCAATTAATCATAGTAGAATTAATCGAAAGGTATTTAAATATTTTCTTTCTAATACTTTATATCATCAACAACCCAACCCTCAGCGCATGTGTATATTACATGCGCCTCTTTCTTTTAAATTTTATACAGGATTGGAACTGTTACTGCAATGACATTTTTACTTTGTATTTCAGATTAATAAGTTCTAAAAAGTAAAAAACAGGCAATCTTATTATTATACCTATATATACTATAATTACATTTTATTAAGAGGAGTAATGCCTATTATGCTAAACAACATATCCATGCAATATTTAAATGAGATCACGAGCGAAAGCCTTGAGCTGTATTCTATTTCATCTGCATCGTTATCTAATATATGGACATTCTCATAAAATCTTGTAAATAGCACGCAAAGTTCATTTATATACAGTACTGCAATACTAGGCCTATACTCAAGCACAGATTTCTCTATAATGCCTCTTATCTTTGACATTTCTTTTATCAAATCGAACTCATAATCTGTAAGGTTATATGAAAAATTAGCCCTGGCTTCATCAATATGCTTGGATGCGGATTTTTCTATTATCCTTGATGCCCGTGCATAGGTATATTGCGCATAAGGACCTGAATTAGCATTAAAATTAAGAGCATTATCCCATGAAAATATTATTTTCTTTTCAGGGGATTGCTTAAGGAATTCAAACTTTATCGCTGAAATAGCAATAGATTTTGAGATTACATCATATTCTTCCTTGCTAAGCTCAAACTTTGATTTTATCA
>JAJYYU010000002.1 GCA_021800515.1 Microcaldota archaeon | reverse complement strand
TGCGTTTCATATTCCTCCATCTTATTTACCCCAACTAGCAACATATATTAGTTATGCATTCCCAACAGATTTAAAGACTTTACAATACTTATTATAATGTATTTTCTAGTATTTAAAGTTTTCGATGTCATCGGCTTTGTGACAAAATATTAATAAAGCTAGACTAGATAGATAAATCTGATATATAATATATTAAATTTATTATTGGTAGAAATAAGCAGTCCTAAGTATTAATCTGCTATAATCCTATAAATCTTATTTATGATTTCATCTCCTATTTTTTCTCCTGCAGCAATATCTGGGATTATTATTTTATTAACATTCGTTCTGCTTATTTGCGGGATGTTATCCTCATCATTAACCCTGCTGATTATTTTTATATTTGGATTTATTGTTTTAGCTGTTATTATCATTAATATATTTTCAAGGTCCTTATAACTATAAACTATAAGATATTTCGCTTTTTTGATACCTGCAAGATTAAATACTTCATCAGAGTTAAATGCACCGGCTATAAATAACCTTTTCTGCTTGTACAATTGTTTCATTTCTTTCGGTGTATCCCCAATTATTACATATTTTAGATTTGCATCATCAAGTTCATCTAAAATAACTTTTGAATCATTATTATACGGCACCACTATAATATGGTCCTTAAGTTTTTTTATTCTTAAAAGCATATAAGATCTTTTAATATCAATATTTTTCAGAAAATTAAAAAATAGGGTTGCAAGAACTACTGTTAAACCTGCAAATATTACCATATTAATTGCAGTTGCAATAATAAGATAGGGTGTTTCAAAGAATCTTGCAGGTAAGTTAAAGCTTATATCAAGAGATGTCAGTATATTCCATATAATAGCTCGATAAAGATCAAGACCTGCAAAAAGTAATAAAGCTAACGATACAAAGAATAAAATTATTATTGAAAAAATAATTATATCTATTTTTACAAACTTTGTATTGTCCATTAATTTCACTTAGTTATAGTACTATTTATATCATTTATATGTTCTAATTCTAGTAAGGTATAACCAATTTCATTGCCTGCAAGATACTCCGGAATAAAATACTTGCCCGGAGTTATATCATTTAGATACCTTATTGCAGAATCATCCATTGCTCTCGAAATTATGTTTATATTTTTGTTTAATTTTTTTGCCGTTATAACTCCAAGTAGATTAGAATAGTCACTCTTCACGCCAAAAACAATATACCTTGCATTAAGAATCCCTGCATCTATAAGTATCTCCTCAGACAAGAAATTACCTGTCACAGAAAAGTATTTCATATCTTTCAACATTTCTGTCTTAATAGGATCTTTATCTATAATCACAAACTTTATTTTTTTCTGTATAAGTTCAGTTGTAAGCTGCTCACTAAACATAGAATAACCACAAATAATAACATGGTTTTTAAGTTTTCTGATATCATGCACTTGAAGCCGTGCCTTTATATCTATACTTGTAAATACCTCTATAAAGCTTGCCATAACGAATCCAATTAATAGCACTTTTGTAATACCATCCATGATAAGTACTGTAAAAACAACCAAAAAATTAAAACTAAGCAGGTTTGTAATATTTATTACGCCTACATTAGTATCTACAGCATCAAACATTGCTGTTAGAATAAGATATCCTGATGCATATGCATTGTGATCTATAACTGTAAGTTCATGGAATGAAAACAGAAAAATAAAAATACTTATTAATGTAAATAGGAGTAGCATCTCAATAGACGCATTCTGAGTACTTACAAGATCAACTTTGACCAATCTCTCGCCTGGTTAGGTTAGTTATTTGCTATTTACTTTCGCTCTTAATTATTTCATCTATAATTTCTTTGCTAGCTATTTTTTGGGGCATTACAACATAATTTGCTCCAGCCTCAATTATCCTATCCTTTATAAGGATATCATTAGTGCGTGTGGCTATGAATATATCCTTGTTAATATCCTTTGCAGTTATTACTGTAAATAGGTTTTTCGCTTCGTCATCCATGACAACAGCTATTGCCTTTGCGCTTTTTATATTAGCATCCTTCAAGTTCTTTGACTTCATTGCGCTTCCTTCTATGAAATTGTAATCATATTTTTTAAGCTGTTCTATTTTTTTTTCATCAACTTCAATTACAATAAAAGGTATTTTATATTCATTTAATATATCTGCAATCTTTTCACCTACAATCCCGAATCCGCAGATGATTACATGATCCTTTAATTCTGAAAACTTTGTTTTCATAGCAATCATTTATTTGTAATATAAGTGTTAGTGAACTTTATAAATACTTTTGATAAATCTAAAGTTATAATCCCCTAAAGTTATTGAGTAATAAGTAATGGCCTATATTAGTAGTATAGTGTTTAGTTGTATCTCTAAAAGTTTATAATTATTGCTAAAAATTTTTTTGCAATAATGCTTAAAAAATATAATTTTAGAAAAACTGTGTTATCTATAAAATCTTCTATTTGCATTGCTACTTAAATCTGCTTTCGATTAAGTGGTGGACCATAGCCCTCTTTTTGTTTTAAGCAGCATTCGACTGAGCGGCAATATGCCTTGCATAGTCATTGCATTTTCCCCGGCCGTTTCATCCATTGCAGTGCAGCTCGTGGTGTCATTGCTTTGCAGAGTTTTGGTATCGTTTCTATTCCGGATCCTGGCCTTAAGCCATTTATGCTCTTATGAGAGGAGCTTCCTCCTTTCGGTAAGCTGCCCATCCACCACCTAATACAATAAACTATTTGCAGATAAAATTAATAAGCTTAATTGCAATTAATTCAGACTGCCTTAATCATTAGGCATACGGGATTAGTCCCTACCTTGTATAAGTTAATTCTAAATATATACAAAAGAGTTGCTTATTAGATTACAAGTATTCAGTGCTGCTCAGAAAGTATGTACTGCAGTTTTACTTATAAAAGTTGGGGGATAAAAAAAGTATACTTAAAATGTAATATAATATATGTAAAACCCATTGTGGCTAGTTATCTTTATTTAATATAAAAAAGAATTAGAAAAAGAAATTTGATTATATCAAGTAAGAGCTAGTAAAATAATAAAAAAAATAAAAAAAGGAAAAAAGAAAAGAATGGAATATGATATGTGATTGCATTTTTAGTGGCGTAGTTTTGTATAGCCTCCTAAGCTTACTTATATTATTGCATTAAACTTATCCTAAATTTTTAGTTATTTAGCTTAAGCTTATCTCAATCTGCACTGTATCTGGCACTTGTATCCTCATGATCTGCCTTAGCACTTGCTCATTGCTATCTACATAGAGGAGTCTCTTATGCACTCTCATCTCCCACTTCTCAAATGTGTGGCTTCCGTTTGCGCACGGGGTCTTCCTTGTAGTTTGTACAATCTTATGCACAGGTAGTGGCACAGGGCCTTTTACTTTTATGCTCAAAGTGTCTGCAATTGACTTAATGTTCTTTGAAATTGCATCTATATCATTTGGATTTGTGCTTACAAGTTTTATTGCTGCTGTTGGCATTATAATCATCTTAAATTAAAATTAAACTAAAATTTATAAATCTGATTTATCATTTGTTTTGATTCATTTTATAGCTTTTATATTTTATTTATCTTGTTTAAATACTTTGCTATTTTTACCGTATACCTATATCTATGCCGTCAAAATTTCTCTTTCCTGATTTCTGCATTATTTAATTCTCCTTCGTATGTTCGAAGTACTGTCTTAATAATTTCCTTGTTGCTGGGATAAGTGTATTCAGTCGTTATTTCATGTGTCAATGTTTCAGGCATTGTTTTTTCAATTACAAGTTTTTTCTTCAAGTTATATATTAGTGTGCTAATGTTTTCTTCCTCAATTGGTTCATCTTTTTTGGCATGCAAAATAATTTGTTTGTTGTCTGGAAATGAATAAACAAGTGTTTTCATCTCTCTATTGACTTTATTGCTTATTTTTTGGATATTCTCTTTTTTTGAATAATTTCTTAATGCATTCTCAAGAATCTTCTTGTTTTCTAAGCCTGGATACACAGATTGTGCACTTATTTTCTTAGACTTTAAGAGTTTGCCTTTAACATATTCCAGCAGCTCACTGATTTCATGATCATTGAAAAGACTTATTTTCCGTTCTATGGTCATTCAAACACCAAACAGTTGTATTATTGGATTTTACAATAAGGCTGTAGAGACACTGAAACAGTCAGATTTTATCAGACCTGTTTCTTTGTTATCTCAAGGATTACTCCTGCGCCTATTGTTTCTCCCATATCCCTTATTGCAAATCTTCCGAGTTGCGGGAATTCTGAGAACTTTTCAGCAACTATTGGCTTTGTCGGCCTTATTTTTATTATTGCAATGTCTCCTGTCTTTATTGTTGCAGGGTTCTTCTCAAGGGTTTGACCTGTTTTTGGGTCCTTCTTTTCAAGGATTTCCTCAAATACGCATGCTATCTGTGCAGTATGTATATGGAAAACAGGCGTGTAGCCTTTTGCAATTACATTTTGGTGGTGCAACACTATTACCTGTGCAGTGAAATCGCTTACGACTGACGGAGGGTTGCTTACAGGACCAAGGACATCTCCTCTTTTTATGTCTTTCTTGTCTACGTTCTTGATGTTGAATCCGACGTTGTCGCCAGGCTCTGCTTTTGTCAACTGCTTCTTGTGCATTTCAATACTCTTGATTTCTGTTTTTATACCACTTGGCATGATTATTACCTGGTCTCCTGGCTTCATTACTCCTGTCTCAACTCTGCCTACAGGTACTGTTCCGAATCCTGAAATGCTGAATACATCCTGTATAGGAAGCCTTAGAGGCTTATCTATAGGTTTTTCAGGCACAATAAGGTTGTCTAGTGACTCGAGCAAGGTCGGGCCGTTGTACCAAGGCATCTTCTCTGGCTTTTTTGAAACATTGCTTCCTTCAAGTGCAGAGTAAGGTATGAAGGGGACTGCATCTGTCTTGAAACCCAGTGTCTTCAATAGTTCTGTAACAGACTTCTTTGCCGCCTCATATTTTTCTTGGGAGAAATTTGCAGCATCCATCTTGTTGACTCCTACTATCAGCTGTTTGATTCCAAGAACGCTTGCAAGTATTGCATGCTCTCTTGTCTGAGCCTGTATGCCATCAACAGAGCTTACAACCAAAACTGCTGCATCTGCCTGTGATGCTCCGGTTATCATATTCTTTACGAAGTCCTTGTGCCCAGGTGCATCAATTATTGTAAAATAATACTTTCCTGTCTGGAAGTCTCTGTGTGCAATGTCAATTGTTATTCCTCTTTCTCTTTCCTCTTTTAATGCATCCATTACAAAGGCAAACTCGAACGTCGGTCTGTTCAGTTGCTGTGTAAGTTCCTTGAAACGGGCTATATCTCTGTCTGTTATTACACCTGTCTCATATAAGAGCCTTCCAACTGTCGTTGACTTTCCATGGTCAACATGTCCTATAAAAATTAAGTTCATATGCGGTTTATCTGCCATATTTTCACCTAAGGTTCAATATTTTTATTATTTAATAGTTTTTGTATTTTTAGAATTTTAAACTTTCTAACTATAGATTCCAACTGCTTCAGCATTGCGAAATTGCAAAATTGCCAATAGAGATTGCAAACTATGCAAGAATAGTTAATATAATTATGAAAACAAATATTTTTAAATATTGTTGTAAAATAGAAGATTCCTCTGAAACAAATTCTTCTTAGTAAATAATTGTAAGATAAATAATTTAATAATGTAAAATAAAAAAATAAAAATATTTAATAATGCCAGTGCTATTTTTCCCTCCATCTATTTTTCTTTATTGCGACTGTCAATATTATTGCTGATAATGCAATAAGAACAATCCAGTTTATAATAAGCATTGATACGGGGAGTTTTAATGATCCAAGCGCATTTTGCGCTATCTCAGCAGCATATGTTGTCGGCGACAGATATGCAATGTATCTAAATGGCAGAGGTATATATGTTATTGGATAATATATAGGAGAAATTGTTGTAAGAAGTATTGTCAGTATGCCGCTAAAAGTCCAACTCTGCATCATATCCGAACTGAATGTAGATATTAGGAAACCCAGGGAAGTGGAAAATGCAAAACTCATACACATTACGAGGATTATGGTAAGTACTGATATAATCGGGACATGCACAAAAAATACAGCTAAAGTAATAAGAATTGCAAACGTCGGCAGATTGTATACAAGCTCGGATATAGACATTCCAAAAATATATATAAATGCGCTTGTAGGTGAGCTTACTATCATATCCTGCATTCTGAAATCATTTTTTAAATGGGATAAATCAATCTGCAGTACTATCCCACTTGATATCATCGTTGAAAGTATAGCGCCTATTATTGCGATATCAAGTAATGCGCCTTTTGATATTAAAATGACAAAGATTAAAAGAGAAAATGGTGTAAGTAATGAGCTAATAACCATTGTAGGATAATTCTTCATTGCATATACTGCAGTTACAAGTACTGACGCATAAATCTTGCTGAATATATTACTCATAGTTCTCCTCTAAAATCTGCTTTTTTGTAAAATAATAAAATATATCATCAAGCGAGATAGGGTTAATTGAAAATCTTATTTTTTGCTGTATAAATCTTTTAGAGAGAAAATCAGCATTTTTTTGATCTACTAGCAGTTGCAGTCTCTTGTCTACCCCCTTTACAACCTTGCCATATTTCTTAAGTGACTTTAAATTGATTCTTGATTCCTGCACATAGAGGCTGTACTGATAATTAATATTTTTACGCAGCTCTTGAAGGGTCCCAATATGCACAAGCCTGCCTTCATCAAATATACCTATAGTGTCTGCAAGGGCTTCTGCTTCATTAAGGTAATGCGTTGTGAGGAATATGAAGTGATTTTTTTTGAGCCGGCGCAGAATAGACCATAATTCTTCTCTTGCAATAGGATCTAAGCCAATTGTAGGTTCATCGAGAAATAATATTTTAGATCCAGTTGAGATTACCATTGCTATAAGGACTTTCCTTTTTATTCCGCCTGAAAGACGGGAATTGACTATGTCTGCATTTTTTCCTATTTTAAATATCCTTATAACCTCATCTGTTTTTATTTTTGCTTCATTTATGCCCATGCCCCTATAAAGGAGGTATATGAATATCTGCTGCCTAGGCGTAAGCCAATTGACCGCCTTTGCTTCTTGCGATAATACTGCTATATCCTTTCTTATTTCGGTAGGATTTTTGACAATGTTTATTTTTCCTATTTCTGCTGTCCCTGATGTAGGCTCAAGAAGAGTTGATAGTATTTTTATCAAAGTTGTTTTGCCTGCGCCATTCCTGCCTATGAGTGCAAATATACCATGAAGCGGTAATGAGAAGCTCACTTTTTTTAGAGCGGTCTTCTTACCATATGTTTTAGATATATTTTTGCATTCAATTAATTCCTGCATTGCCATCTTTATCTCTTTGCTGAAAACTTTAGATTAGACCTGCTTCTGAAGTATAAAGGAGCAGATTTCCATATTTCTTGGATATCTGCGCTCTTATTCCATAGACCTGCCTTATATTGTACCTAGTTGCCAAATCCATCAGCCTTTGGGTAACAATCCCATCAAACACTATCGCATTTATACCTTTTGTATTCTGGATTTCCTGCAGCATCTGCCTTACAGGTACTTCTGAAATCAGATTGTTATTTTTGTCATAAAGTCTTCCTCTCAAGGAGTTTTTCAGCTCTGCCAGCTCTGCAATGAAGTTTGAGTTTACAACATTTTCAGACTCATGCAAATTTGATAAGGTTTCTTTATCCTGGTCTGAATTTTCTGGCTTTGGGAAGGCGTCCTTTATCTCGTCATCAAGATCAGAATCATCCTCATCATCTATTCTAACTACGCTTATCTTCAGAGGTTGCCGTGTTGACTCCGTGGGCTGCTGCGCGTTTGCGCTAGATGTCTCCCTCAGGCTGTTTACGATTTCTGTAGCACTTTTCAGTCCTTCGTCTTCACTTTGCCTTTGCTGCAGACCTTGATTCTGCTGTTGCAAGCGCTCAGACCTAGTTTTTTGACCCTGGCTGAATGCATGCCCATAATTGGTGCTGTTATTTTTCTTTGAATTGCTTTCCCTATTGAGTCTATTCATAATCTGGTCTATAGGAACTTTGAGATGCATTGCCTTTATTATTTCCTTCCTTGCAAGCTCCTCAACCTCCTTGCCGTCCGGCGCTCTTGCCACAAAATCTATGTCAACACCTCCTGTGATGAGTATTTTCATGATCATCTCACCGCCCCTATCCCCATCTACGAAAAGCACTGTATCCTTTTCTGCGGCAAGCTTTGTTATAGTATCTGATATCTTGTTTGATGCGCCCCCAACAGCAATGCAATTTGTGATGTCATTTTTTATAAGGTTTATTACATCTGCTCTCCCTTCGACAAGCACAACCTCCTCGCTTTTGCCAACGTCAGGACCTGCAGGCAGGTTATCCGCACCATATGTTGTTATTGTACTCTTCTTGACATCAGATTCTACCATTTCACTGATTTCCTTGCTGTCAGGTATCTCTGTGGAAAGCAAGACCTTGATAAGGTTCTTTGCGCGTTCTATGATGTACTTCCTCTTTTCATTTCTTGTGTCCTCTACGCGAAGTATCTTGAATGATGTTTCAAATGGCCCTACTCTATCCACAGATTCGATTGCAGCTCCAAGTATACATGTTTCTACTCTTCCTAATGATGAAGGGAGGAAAAGCTTTCCTGCTGTCTTATTGGTCTGTATTGAAAACTCTATCTCAATTCTGCCTATTTTTCCATTTCTTTGCAGCTCCCTTAAATCAAGGTCAGTGCCAAGCAAACCTTCAGTCTGCCCAAATATTGCTCCTATTATGTCAGGTTTCTCAACATTCCCATTTATTTCAAAATCCGCTTCTACAATATACTTTACTATATCTATGTATTTTTTCCCCATAAAATCTCCATTGTTCAAATTTCAAAAGAGGCGAACAAGGAAATTACAGTATATTTGTTAGCATGGTGTAGTATTCTTACGTATGTAGCCTGTGCAAGCCACTGGCTGCACGTTTGATGCCCTCAATGATACTATTGCTAGGCTGACTTAAATATGAATCAATTCTTCCTAAAATGCTTAATTTATTTAATCTAACAAATATCAAATAATCCCTTATTTGTAGCCTTTTTTATTTTAATTATAATTATTATTAAATAGAAAAATATTTTAATTGTTACAAAAATTTGTACCCCCTATCCAATACCTGTTATTAGGTCACTACTTTGAAAATGTTCTCTTTTACTTCAGTGACTTCTCCGTTCTCTGCAAGCAAGTAAAGAATGGTAAGTACGCCCTCTTGATTTATATTCAGCTGCTTTGAGATCTCATCAACTGATATTTTTTTGCTGCCCATAATGCCTATTATTTTTGGTGTATTATTCACTACAAATTTCTTTAATGCTATATAAAATTTTTTGTTAAAGGCTCTAGTTCCAATTATTATTCCTCTTCTAATACTCTCCTCCATCATCTTTGAAATTTCTGCAGCATCGTTTTCACTGCTTATGACAATGTAACCGTTTGTTTCAAGGGAATTTTGCAGCTCTTTTATTCTATCCACTCCTGCTTTCTGCACAGTCGAGTATCCTGGCTGCGGATACTTTTGTTCATTGCCCTGAGTTTGTTTTGGCATTGTTTGTATGTGTACATCAATAGTGCTGCTTTCATTATTGGTCAATTTTGGATAAATATATTTTGATATGCTATAAATCCACTCATTGTTCTTTTTTATCAAAAGGACAAACTTTTTCTTTATAAGCAATTCAAGTACTGCTTTTTCAGGCTCTGTTAGAATCTTCTGCACAGACTGCTTAGTTCTTTTACTGAATAAAAGATTATTCATCTTTTTAAGCACATTCATTTCAGCAGGATCTATTTGAGCATTTTCAATTCCAGGAGAGGATACAATGGAATGGTGCTGCATTTCACTTTTCTCATTTCTCTGACCTGTGTTCGCTATAAAAAGCCTTGTTACCTCATCTTTTCTTGCAATTAAAAAGGATTTGTCACTGTATTTTAAGAATTCTAACTCATCCCCATTTTTGATGTCCATGGCCTCAATAAAATCAGATGGAAGGTATAAAATTAATTTATTATTTAATTTATAAACTTTTGACATAAAACCACTGTTGGCATGTTATAACCAAGCATTTATATTTTTAAGTTCATTATTTATCTAAAATTATAAAGAATGATTAAGCGTCTGATAATTAAAATTATAGGATAATTAAAAATATAATAAAATAAAACAATGCTTTATATAATTTAAAGGAGGCACAAAATATTAAAACCTGTTATAAAATGGGAATAAGGCATGCTATGAAAACATTAAAGGATTTTTCAAGATATACAAAAGACATTTTGAGCATTGAGGAATACAACGCAATTCTGCTTAATGCAAATGGTCTTGGATTCGATAACAAGATGCTTGTTGAAAATTCAGGTTTTTCAGTTGCAAATGCTATAAGGCAAAAATACAAAGGAAAAAAAATAAGCATTGTCTGTGGGAAGGGTTATCTTGGGGCAGTTGGGCTAAGTGCTGCAAGGCATTTGCTGAATTATGCAGATTTAACAGTAATACTTTTAGATGATGGCAGTGAAATAAAGAATCAAGTGACATTATTTAATTATAATGTATTAAGCGAGTTAATTGAGATAAAAGTGATCTCTGAAAAAAATATGCCTGATTTTCGTAATATGCTGGATAAAAATGATGTTATTATTACCGCCATGATAGGCAATGGTTTGAAAGGAAGGCTTTCAAAATTTATGCTGGCAGCAGTAAGCATGGTGAATAATGCAAAAAAGGATACCTTATGCATTGATACACCTACAGGAATAGATCCTGACAAAGGTACAACTAACCTTGATTATATAAGGTCAAGCAGTGTTTTATGCCTCTATAAGATGAAACAAGGCATAGCAAATACTAAGGCCATAAAAAGCTTTTCAACAATAATAGATAATAAAATACCTCTCTCAGCAGAATTATTAGCAGGAGATGGGGATGTTGCAATTGCCACAGAAGCACGAAGCATTAATGCAAACAAGTATTCTAATGGTGCAGTACTTGTAATCGGTGGCAGTGAAAAATACTATGGGGCTCCTATGCTTGCAGGATTGGCGGCAAAGAATGCGATTGCAGCGCTGCGATCAGGATCAGGATATGTGACTGTATTAGTTCCAAAATCTATAGAAACAGCAGTAAAAAAAGTTTCACCTGATATAATAGTCACTTCTGCGGATTTTCATGACCCTGATAATACAATGAAGAATATTATTGGGATACGGCATAATTCTCTAGTTATAGGCCCTGGCAGTGCAAATGAGATTCAACCAAAGTTGCTGGCACGTATTCTGAAATATGAGGCAGAGAAAGGCAATACTTGCATAATTGATGGAAATGCAATAGAACTTATTAAGGAAAACCGAAAACTACTGAATCAAAAAATAATTCTCACTCCACATGAGGGAGAGTTTCTTAAATTAAGCGGAAAGAACCTTGCGGGGCTTGAATTCTATGAAAAAATAGATACAGTGATAGAATTTGCAAAATCTAATAAATGCAATATAGTATTAAAAGGAAACAGGACAATAATAAGTAATGGTAGACTCTTAAAAATAAATAAAGCAACCAATTCCTCCTTAGCTGTTATGGGTACTGGCGATGTTTTATCAGGAATTATAGGCAGTTATGCAGCAGTGCACAATAATGCATTTGAATCAGCAGTAGCAGGAGTTCATGTGCATTCAAAGATCTCTGAGGTCTTATTTACTGCAAAAGGCCTTCACATTATTCCTGATGATATAATAAATGCAATTCCAAACGAGCTCAAAAAATTTGATAAAATTATAAGATAATATATAAATAGGTAAATGCTATAAAATTATATTATCCAAGGCTCTATTTACTTTATAAATTTATATTTTAATTATATAATTATAATTATACAGGGATATGCCAATTGGGCTTAGAATGTTTATACTAACTGTTTATGAAGATGCTTATAAATGCAGGGCTTGTACATAGTTGAATTTTCAATAAGGCCCTAGTAGTTAAATATTAAAAAGGTTTTAAATATTGGTAGCCCTTATAATAAATGTAACTTTTTATATAATTTGTTAAAAATAGTATAGAAATATAAAAATAAATATTATTAATTGCAAAAAGTGGATGAAATGAGAGGAAAAGAAACTCTAGTAATATGCGACTCATGCGGAAGAAAAGTCCCAAGAAACAAAGCAGTAAGCTTTGATAAATCAGTAAGTTTCAATACTGAGCTTAAGACAGGAAATGATGTAAGATATTTTGGAAAGAGGAAGGTATACTATTGTATAAGCTGTGCAAAACATAGAAAGATTTTTGAAAAGAAGAAAAGAATTGCAATGAGACAAAGCTCAAAAACCGAAAATGCGTTTGATTAGATCTACTGCCTGAATAGGATTAGGAATAAATAAAAAGGTTTTTAAATTATATTTTAGTAAATATTTATTTAAATATGAAGTGGGAAAATGAATCAAAATCTATATTTTAGATTATGGGATATAAGCAAAAAAATGAATTTTAAACTACTGGTTATAATAGCTTCAGTAGTTTTAAGTTTAACTAGCTTGATGTTTGCACAGATAACGACGGCGATACCTGGAACTGGCGGATCATCGCAAGGATCAGCTGCGATTAACAATGTTTTATGTAATGTTTATAGCACAATAATGGATGTTGTATTCGTTCTTGCAATAGTGCTTATGGTCGGAGGAGGATCATTATATGCTGCTTCACGTATACTACCAGGCAATTTAAAAGGTCAGCTTGAAGGTTATGCATATGGTATGCTGCTTGGTGGCGTTGTCGGTATTATATTAGTAATACTCGGTCCGGATATCATAAAAATGATAGTAGGCAATACAAGTTCAGGCATACAAACCACCCAGACTTGCAATGGAACGCCTATATAAATTTTTAAGTTATTAAATAAGTAAAGGATTCAATGAGCAATGTTGTCTTAAATAGTATAGAAACCTATTTTAAGCACATTGTTCTTATTTTGTTTTCTTCTCTTTCTTTTTTTATTGCTCTTTTTATCCCATTTTTTGCAAGTTTTGTGATATTCAATGATGCAGGGGGTATTTTTTTAAGAGTAACAAACCTAGCAAGTCTTACTGCATTTAATATATTTATTATAATACTATCTGTATTTTTTTCAATGCTTTTCTTAAGTTTTGCAATAGTATCAATAAATATAATAATAAAACACAAGAGAACTTATTCCAAGATACGACAGGAGGTGCTGCTTGGACTGGAAAAATATACGTCAAAGGTTTTCCTTATATTATTAATATTTGCAGTATTGATTTTGATTATTTCTATTGCATTAGCATTTTATACTGCAAGCAATGCTGGTCTTATATCCTCAATTATTTTTCTTCTACTTACCCCTCTATTTTTTTATGCACCATCTTCAATAATAAATGATGATGCAAAATTGATTCCTGCATTTAAAAGGAGCATTGCTTTCATTGTAAAGAAACCTATTTATTTCTTGATTTGGATAGTAATTGCAGTGGCATTGATTACATTCTTTGATTTTATTTTCATTCTGATTGGGAATTCTCTTGCTGTCTCCCCATTTTTCTCAATATATTTGATGCTTGTATTTAATTCCATCTTCATACTGCCTTTTATTGTAATCCTGCAAGCAGAATCTTATATGCACAGGTTTGCACTGCTGAGATAATAATTTAACAAGGATATATCAAATACTGCTATATTTTTGCATCCTAAACTTTTGTCTTTCTTTTATACCATAAAATAATTAAATAAAGCTAAGGCAAAATGTAAAATAAAAGAAAGGATATTAAAGGTTTATACGAAAAAAGTAAATATGAATAGAACAGAGTTTGGCAGGAGAATAATCCTATTTTTTTTGCTATTCGTACTCGGCATGGTTTTCTTTCTTAATGCGAAACCTGCAGCTTCGACTCCTTCATGCACCATCAGTTTCAGTTGTACACCGTCATCAACGACAACACCTGCAGCAGTAAATAATAAGCTAACTAACGCATACTGTATCGTAACCGGGACGAAAACATCTGTAGGCAATTGCATTGAAAAATCTGCTTCAATTGCCGTGCTTGCGCTTATCATCTCATTTCTTATGGTCGCTGTTTCATATATGATTGGGGAAGTAATAAAAATTGACGAATTCAAGGGCTGGTACAAAGGCGAACTTTGGGAAACTGCAAAAAGCGTATTGCTTATTGTTATAATCTACTCTCTGCTTGTCGAAATAGGAGGAGTTGCAAATGCACTCACTGGAAGTGGCGCATTGCCATCCACGCCTTCAGGCAGCAATGGCTTAAGCTCAACCCTAAGCACGCTTTACTCAAACGTGCAGAATAATTATATCTCTCCTGAGCTCAATGCTGTCGCATATCCAGCATATTATGGAATCCTTGGAGTCGCTGTCGGGCTTGACTTTATAAAATCTTTTGTTATATACCTTAATATCCCAATTCCTATTTTGCCAATTCCAGGAGCTGTTGCAGGGGCACTAGCAACAGGAGTACAGGAAAATGTGTTCTTTTCAAATGTGCTTATCTCTGGTCAGTCGTACTCTTTTGTCAACCAGGCATTTGATTTTATAACTGTACCTCTGCTAGTGCTTTTCCAGTTCCTTAATGACGTTATGATTCCACTACTTGTAACAAGCCTTTCTGTGCTTCTACCAATCGGCATAATATTCAGGTCAATGCCTTTCCTAAGGCCTATTGGCGGCATGCTAATTGCATTTGCAATTGCAATCTCTCTAGTTTTTCCTACATTGCTGCTTGCAGTTAACCTGCCTGTACAGAACTTTATGACAGGCATACTTAATCCTCCTGCTGTGCCTTCTTCAGTGGCTATTTCTGCTGGGCCTTTAGAATGTACATTGCTTCAAAGCATGGTTACTTTTTTAACCCCATTATGTGCTTTAGTCAATCCTGACACTGTAAATTTTGCAAATGGCCTTGTAATAGGTCTATTTGGACCGATGACAGGGATATTCACTGTATACAATGCAATACTTGGGTGGATTCTTCCATTGATAATCCAATTCATCTTGCTTATAATAGATTTGATAATAACAATTGTCATAGGCCAGCAGATTTCTACAATGCTCGGAGGCAGGAAAATGGCATTAGGCATTGGAAAATTATCATTGATTTAAAAATTTTATCTTAATGTTTATGCAATATTAATTTATAATTGTTTGAAAATGAGATTATGGGTTCAATAAAATCAGGCAGCAATAGAAAGATTTATGCAATATTAATCGCAGTGCTGGCAGTCTCATTTTTTGCAGTGGTATCATTTTCCCAAGCAATTCCAAATTCAAATCCGATTCCCACTAATACAGGACCATCATATAACTCTTGCAGCCTATTTGGAGGCAGCGGGTATACTGATTACAACAATTGGGTTTCAATAAATGTGATAGTACTGATTATAAGTCTTCTTGTTGTCGCGATCGTGTTCATGTTTTCAAGATTTCTATCAACAAAGGAGAGCCAGAAGTTTTCTCAGGCTGCAAAAGTTGAGATAATGCAGATAATTATAGGTGCTGCAATCCTCGTAATACTGCTCACATTTACAAATACTGCATGTTCTATAACAAGCTCAATTGCGAGCTCTCTGAGCACTAGCTCAAGTCCTCTGCCATCCGGAAGTCCATTCCAGTTCAGCGAGTATTATGTTGGAAACCTTGCAAATAATGTCGGCATAAAACTTTTACAGCAGATTTATACAGAGGCAATAGCATTTAACATTGACAGCATGATTTTCAAGAATATCGGATCATTACTATTTACTGTTCTTTCAAGTGCTACTGGTTTGTCAAGCATACTTGAGAAGATACTTACAGGTTTAAGCAGCCTTGTTAGCTTTTCAAACGGCATCTCAATAGGCGTATCATTTACATCAGGTTATGATTTAGGTGCTTCATACGCGATAATAAGTGATATGCTGCTTACCTTTTTCGCCCCATTTGTGATAACTGGCATAGGAATGTTATACATATTATGGCTTCTGCTGCCAGTAATACAGGCAATCGCATTTACTGTTGTACTTCCTGTTGCACTTATAATGAGAGTTATTGCATTTTCCGGGTTCGGCGCAGGCATGGGTTCTGCCAAAAGCGTAGGGCTCAAGAATGCAGCAAACAGTATACTTGCAATTGCAATAGCATTTTATCTAGTTCTTCCATTGACGATAGTGTTCAATGCATGGGCAATAAACTGGATTTTCAGCTCAAGCAATCCTTCTTACACATATATACATTCTACGTATCTTCTTTCTTCAGTACAGGAAACAGGGCTTTTTTCATCAAATCCCACACCATCTTCATGGTTTGGATTAAATGTTCCATCTTTATTTAATATCTATACATCAGCGCTTACTGGCAATATGATCTGGGCAAGCATAGACCCAAATATTTTAATGCAGGACCTGCTTACGATGGTGAATGAAATTGCCCAGTTTGAGTTTACAGTTGTATTTATGATAGCAATAGACTTTGCAATAACCCTGGGATTTGCAATGGGCCTTGCAAGAGCCCTTAATTCAAACCTCACATGATAATTTAATAAAGTGCAATAAAAATATTAATTAAAAAAATAAAAGATAGAAAAAGAAATAAAAATAAAAGAAGTAAAAGTTAAATTGTAAAATAAAAAGCGCTGCTGCATACAAATAAAATAAGTTTAAATGATTGAATGTTTTTGTTTTTGACAAGCTTTACAACAACAGAGACAAGCCTTATACCCCTTGTCATATTAGCCCTTGCGCTTGATTTCGCAATTGTCGGCGTATGGTACATGGTCGGATATGCACTCAACAATTCAAAGGTCGTTGAGGGTGCAAAATCAGAGGCATACCAGGCTGTGGGGACTGCAATCCTAGCTGCAATAATAATAGGATCCCTGCTTGTTTTCGCATCAGCATTTGATTCTGCTCTAACTTCTTCCCACTTTCTCTATAGTTCTAAAACAGCATCCTCTGCAACAGCGCCTATGAGCCCAGGCACAGTAGATACGCTGTGCAATTACTTAAATTCCCATTCCTCTCTCTCTATTTTTTCAGGTTCATATTCTTTCCTAAAATCCTCAGATCCCCAATTTCCAGGGCTTTGTTCAATGACATCCCTTGATTCGCCCACTCGAAAAATTGACTATCCTTTAGTGGCTTCCGGTGTTATACTTGCCAATATCACAAACCAGACCTTCCATAATTTAAATAGCTTCTTCATTCTTGACTCTTATGTCGGCTTCCTTTCAAACTTCAAGCCTACGGTTGCATGGTGCGAGCCAGGGCTTACATATTCTATTGAAATGGAAGTTGATGTTATCTCAGCAAGCATCGGTTGCTCTGCAGCTGCATTCTTTGCCGGAGGGGAAGGAGGAATAGGTGCTTGGGTTAATTTACCTATATTCTACACCCGCATTACATTTGCGCCATATGCAGGTTACAACATAATATACAGTGAGCTAGGCACGCTAGGATCTCTTCTTACTATGTCTGCCAACTCTTTTATTGCGCAGTTCCTTATTCTCATAATCTCCCTTTATGTATGGCCTTGGCTTATCTTTGGCGGGCTTGTACTCAGGTCAACATTATTCACTAGGAAGATAGGAGGCCTGTTAATAGCCGTAGGATTGGGGATGATACTTATATTTCCTGCAATATTCAGCCTTGAGTACCTTGGTCTTGGCAATGGAATAAGTGGGCTTATATCGTCTTCATCAGGCACGTGTAGCTCTGGCAGTGGGCAGGGCTGCATAGGATATGATTATGGTTTCAATACAATCGCATCAAATGAAATAACATTTATCCCTGGTTACCCTTCAGGTACAACCAATGTGCAATATTCCCCTAATAATGCTGTACAGGATCCGTATAATCTTAACTTTTTTGTTGAGCCTGAGATAAACAAAATTGCATATTATTACTGGTGTTGGCCAACTGATAATAATCTGGTCCTTGGGGAAAGCCTTGATACTATTGAGATGCTTGTACCTGGTGTATCGCTCTTTGAGGCTGCAGCCTCAAATGTAGAAGGAATCATAGGAAATCCGCCAAGCATCGCGATAGACCCTAATTGCAAGCCGAATGACCTTCTGCGCGTTTTCAATAAGTTAATGGAGAGCTATGGAATAATAGGCATTACATCATTTTTCCTTCCGATAATAAATATTTTCATTGTTTTATCCTCTATAATAGGGCTTTCAGGATTATTCGGCGGTGATACTGATCTTGCAGGATTGTCTAAACTAATATAAACAGTATATAGAATATTAAATGCAATAAACAATAAATCAATAAACAACAATAAATGGTTTGATGATTGAAAAGATACTAAATAAAAAGCTCCTGGCAATCATTGCCGTGCTTGCGCTGCTTTTGACAAGCGCCCATGCCGAAACAATTACGCAGTTCTGCAGCCAGGTCATAAATCCAAGCAATTTGATGTTTACCTTTTCGCCGACAAACAATACTGCACTGCTCAATACAGTAATTCTTATAATATCTACAATGATAGCTGTGCTTGGAATTACATATGCTATAGGCAGTGCATTTGGAATCCAAAAATTAATAGTTTTCACAAAATCAGAAATTGGCGAAATCCTGATAACAGGCATTATTGCTTTTATTTTTATTCAATCCCTTTCCATGTTTGGATCTGCAAAAGGGGGCTCGTCACCGGTAACAAATCTATTTACAACAGACTGCATAAGCATGACTTCCTCTTCTTTAGGTCTTATGCTGCCCATGCTTGAACTTTCTGTTTCTCAGCTGATTTTAAAGACTATTTCAAGCATAAACTTATCTGTTTACCCTATATATATGGGGATTTCAGTATCTCCTTTCTCAGGATTTAATATTATTTCTACACCAATAAACATGGTGATAGGAATTAGTGGGATGCTTATTATGCTGCTGTTTGGAGTATCATTAGTACTTGGAATAATATATGCTTTTTTTCCGATTTTCCTTTATCTAGGTATAGTATTAAGAGCATTGCCTTGGACGCGGGCAGCAGGCGGGGCATTCCTTGGGATGTTTGCTGGAATGTTTGTTATGTTTCCTCTTTTGCTTAGCTTTGGATTAATGGGCCCACTTGCTATACCCTGTGCCTCATCATCGTCTACTGTTTCCTCTGCGTCTTCATCATCAAGTTCAACAAACTTCTGCAACAATCCAAGTGCTACTGCACAAAGCCAAATAACCTCTGCATTCCAGCCAAGTGGATTTACAAGCGTAACTGATTCCCTAACTAATTTTGTGTCAATAACTAGTGGAGGTATACTTGTACCACCAATTGAATTCCTCACAAAAGACATTCTTGAGCCCTTATTGTATAACCTGATAATCCTAATATTCTCACTTATAATTTCCTTCACATTTATGGAAGAAGTCGGAAAACTGCTTGGAGCCACATCATTGAGTTCAAAGCACATGCTTAAGAAAGTAATATAACCTAGACAAAAACAAAATAGTAATAAATAATAAAATAATAATAAAATGAAGAACATGGCGCAAAACAGGAAAAAACAAAAAATAAGAAAGGGCGTTCTTATCTTTTCAGCTTTAATCTTAGCCATGGTTTTAACAGGAATAACATTCGCAGTTTCACCTTCTTCCTCAGAGCCTATAAACATTGTAAACTGGGAAAGTACTGCGCTTATTGGCGTATTCGTAGTGATGGTAGTTGCAGTATTTATTTATATGCTTAGTAGGTTCATGTTTAATACACGAGTTGAAGCATGGGCAAAAATGCAGATATATGAGGCAATTCTATCGTTTATATTATTGCTGATATTTGTCTGGATTAGCGCATATTTCTTTACAAATCCAGTACCCAGCTTTCAGCAGATGCATCTTGTGCCTAACCAGTGTACAGGTGTGAGCGACTTGTTTACGCTTTCAGCATGTGACTTAAGTACATTTAATTCAGATATCGAAACATATCTTCAGATCTTTTTCTGGTCTTCAACCCTGCTCAGTCTGACTCCAGGAGTAGAAGTAAATATAGGTTTTGGTGCTCTTTCAAAAGGAAAGCTAGGTAATGTTGGGATTAGTGCAGGATTGGAAAGCCTTATGCCGAAATCAGATACAGAATTTATTTCTATCTTCTTCAGCAGTATACTCTTCATGCTTGTGCTTAACCAGATGCAACTGATGATAGTATCCTCATCGCTTCTTTTTCTATCTTTATTTATGGCTATAGGCCTTATATCAAGGATATTCGGTGTGACAAGGACTTTTGGTGGAGCAATGATAGCACTCGGAGTTGGATTAGGGCTTATTCTGCCTCTACTTACGGCTCTTACCTATGGCTTTCTTACAGTCCAGATCGGCACTGTTACTCCTGTTTCAGTTATTCTACAAATAATATCCGCAATGGACGGAATTTGGTTGACAATAGGTTCAAACTTGATAGGGTTACAGAATATATTTATAAGTGGTCAATTTGCAATGGGCATCGGCTATATAATAGGAGGACTTACATTTGTTCCATTTTTAAATTTCATTATATTAGATGCATTTATTATTGATTTTTCAAGCGCAATCGGAGAAAGAATGGATTTCATGAGCTTACTTGCTGGCGTCATATAGAAATAAGTAATTGTAGTATCATCAGAATATAATGCAAAGGATTATATGAAAAAAATATTTAAAATCAGTTTGATGTTTATTATTGCAATAGCTTCATTGGCAGCAGCGCATGCCTCTTTTACTATACCCTTATCATCAGCTCAGCCTGGTTGCTCAACACTACCGTCATCAATACAATCTATTGTTGCGGGAACAGAGCCGTGGTATTGCCCTATAAATGCGCAAATTGATGCAGTATTCGAAAAATATGCATCACTAATGTGGATTGCCGTACTTATCTCATTTGCAATTGCAGGCGTAATTTATATGGGTGGTGCGTTGGCAGGAAGCAGCAAAATTAAAAGTTTTGGAATAGCTGAACTATATGAAGCTGCAGCAACAGGCATTATTGTTGCGATTTTCTTATATGTATGTGCCGTAGTATTTGGGATACTCCCCGGACTTACTGTAGGCCCTATAAATCCTTATGCAACAGCCCTGCATTATATTACACAAGTAATAAGCCAGGCACAATCTCTGTATTCTAGTCTTTTTTTCATCTACTTCAAGATTCAGTATTATTTTTCATATACTCTTACCGTAGGCGGAACTGTTAGCGTTTTAGAAGGCGTACTAGCTAAAACCTTGGCATCTATAGGCAGTGGCGAAAATATTGCCCTAGCAATTGGGAAATTTGCTATTTCTTTTCTTTATCTTGATCCAAGCATGGCTTTAATGAATATAATTTCTGATGGAATAATGCTCCTCTGGGCAGAATATTACCTTATTGTATTCTTTGCTATTGCCTCAATACCAGTATTCCTAATTCCAGGCGTTATATTCCGGGCAATAATACCCACACGGGCACTTGGAGGAATGTTAATGGCGATTGCAATAACTTTCTACCTTATTGTGCCAACTATGTTCGCAATTGCCTTTTATTTCACTGCGCCAAATGCGCTGAATGAGATGAATACTGCAGCTACATTGCTTAATAAGTTTGGAGCAGGCCAAGGATCAATAACAAATGCACTGACTCCTGCAAGCCCTCTTATTCTGCAATTAAAAGATGCACAGAATGCAATGGCAGGTTTCTGGCTTATGTTGTTGTTTTATCCTGTCCTCATTATAGCTGTTGCATACGCGGCAATAACCCAATTGGCAACATTCCTTGGAGGCGTAGCAAAAATGGGTGGTAGAATGAGGAGCTTTATATAGGCAGATAATAGAATAATGCTATCTTATTCCTTGTTTCTTAATTTTGGCATACTTTGTTTCAGCGCAATGTCTTCAAGTATTCTATTTATCCCATTCCAATCATCAACAGGTATTATGCTTTTATTTCTATTATTCCTTAAAAAGATGGCATTCCATGGCTGCTTATAAACAATTGCGATTTTATTGGTTTCTGCAACTTTTTTTGCAATTTCAGGGTAATCATCAATGTATATATCAAAATTGTAATTAACTTTTTCTTCAGCCTTGCAAGAAATAAAGTGATCCCTGCTGATTATGATATTATTTTTAATAAGCCATTTATATACTGAACTAGGATCTATAGACGCAGTCACTACATAAATCTCATAATTTGCACTGAGACTATATATTATTGCAGGGATATTTGAATCAAGAGGTGTAATTATATTTTTATTCCAATTTGATTTTTGCAGATCCCATATATCTTTATATGACTTCATAAATGCATCGATGCTAAGCTGGGGTACTGTAGACAAGCCGTATTCTGTAATATCCTCTTTACAGACGCCAGACTGGGGATTCATTTCACAGATCTTTGGAACAAGATCTATTATTACTCCATCAACATCAAGCGCTAAACTTTTCTTTGATTTTTTTGCATGCATAAATCCACTTATTTTATTGTATATTACCTAGAATATTTTTTGTTTATCTACTATTTTTACTTTATTTGCTTACGATAACATATCAAATATATTACTTATTGCGAATTTTGATGAAATATTATGTCTTTATTGCAGATATGCCTCTCTAGATTTGCAAAACTAGATACTGCATTCTCTTTTACTTTCTCATCATTGCCTTTTTTTCATAAATTTCATTATGTAAATATCCTATTAATTGCTTTCTTTTTTCTCTTTCTACCTTATTTGGAAATATTTTTTGCAGGATAGTATAAATTTTTTGATAAAGTAAAATATCAGGTTCATATAAAGAATCAAAACTCCACATTAATTCAAACTTATTGTATTTTTTCTTTCTTTCCTGCCATTTTTTAAGGTTTATTCTTTTTCCTTCTTTACTAATCATAGAAATCAGATGAAAAAAATAAATTAATAAACCAGATGTTAATAGTAGCCAGAGAATTATATATTATTAGTCCTTTGAAGACTTCAGTTTTTGGTCCTGAAGCCACCTATTGATTTTTTGAGGGATATCATTATAATCATTATGGCTATGCATTCTTAAGAATCCCTGGAACCTCGAGTATTGCCTTATCTTGGATTCATCATCGCAGGCTTCAAACATGGATTCTGCCTTTTTAACCATTTTTGTATCAAGATAAAATCTTTCTGCTAAATCATGCGCAAAAAAAGGGTATTTTTTTATTATTTGGTTGTATGACCTTATCGCAACTCTCTTCAGTTTTTTTTCATCATTTATGCGCAATAAATGGCTTATCAATGATGAATATTTTATATCAAAAGTCTTTTTTGATCTATTTTTTTTCATATCATCACTTTATAATTTTAAGTATAATATTTTTAAGTATAATATAATATTAGCCAATATCAGTTCTAAGCATTTTTGAGGTATTATTCGCTTCTAGAACAGTAGCAGGCTTTGGAATAATAATCTTATGGAATACGAGAAACTTCTCAAGGTTTTCATTTGATTTGTCAAACAAAAATGTCTTTTTATTAGTATCTTTTATAAGATATATATTTTTTGAGATTCTTTGTACTGAAAACAAAAACGTATTCTTTCCATTATCCTTTCCATATACTTCAAGTTTTTGCTTTTTCTCATAGCTCATTGCATTTAAAGAATATGAAAATTGGTTCAGTGAATTAAAGAAATCTTGGAGGTTCCACATAAAATTGCTTAAATTATACATCTGATTGTTTATTCTATAAAGCTGCTCCTGAGCCTGATAATTTGTAGCGCAGCCTGTCAATGTTAGCCCTGTTGTTGCAGTAAGACCAATTGTTGCAATAGCTGCCACTTTCTTTCCTACCTTATTAAATTTTGTTGAATCCATAATATCATCAATCAATACCTTAACTTAAGCTTTATATCATATCTAATGTACTTTGAGATATTTATATATTGTTTTGGTCTTGCAACATCCCCAATATCAAAGTATATAAGGATTACTATTTATTTTATTAAAATAGCAAATGGAATTATATAACTATATCTGGGGAGTCTGCATTGATAAGCTTCAGGATACCTGATGAGATGTAAAGTTTGATTAGTTCTGCCTCGTTAGAATCTGAATTATATAAGTAAGATCTGAAATTTTCCATCCTATCTGCATTCAAAAATACGATATAAGTTTTTGCATTTTCATATATCGGTATTTTCTGGAATTTGCTTGTCTGGGAGTATATGAATATATTTATTTTTTGATTATGGAATGTAGCTACAATATCAGCCGTATCGCTCATATTTATATCAGTAAATAAAAATGTATGGGAGACAAAGAAAACCCTCATTTTTTTGAAGACCGCAAGGTATTCTATATCATGCCCACTTTGCTGTATAAGATCATCTGGAGCGTAAAGATTGTCAATACTTGAAATATCTTTGTTGAACAAAAGTTGGCCGAGCAATCTATCAAGGTTTTCATAAGTTACATTAACAGGCATCCCATTGAATCTAATGTTATTGAAGATGCCTAGTCTTATCTCATCTTTTGAAAGAGGCATGAACTTCCAGTGATAATAAAGATTGAGCTTTGTGAAGATACTCAGTATAGTTTTTTTATCAATAACTACAGGTATTTTTTTCTGAGGTGGAATAGATGGGATATCTATATAAAATTCATCACGATTTGGTGCTTTAACAAGAATAAGCATGAGAAGAGTTATTGCTCCTACAACGCCTAATATTATATATTTCTGATTTACTACAATCTTTATAGGATTACCAGGTGCTATATAGGTATACTTATGACTTAACATATACAATGTAAAATTGAATGTCTGCGTATTAGGTATTATAGTGCCTTTTGGCAAAGAATAAGTAATGGTACCATTTGTTATAGTGCCTGTCTGATTTGTAAAGCCCTCAAGATTTAATGCATATGGAATCCCTGAAAGGGAACGATTGTCTGATCTTACATAAAAAACAAAAATATTATTTTTGAGATCCTCTGAGATCAATTTTATGGTTATATTTGGCATGCTGAATAATCCGCCAGAAATTATTGAAGAATTATAGTTCTTGACCATTGCAAGATAAACTCCTCCTGGAAGATTGAAAGTAGGATAGTAAAAAAATGAAAATGCCTTGCTTGACATATTTTGCATGCCTTTGCAAGGATAATGATAACCAAGGAATATTGGCGAGCCTATTTCTGTCATGTTTATTGTATAAAAATATATTGATGGCTCTATAACTTGGTTTTTGCTTGTACATGTTATAAATGCAGTAATGTTTGCCGAGATAGGTATTGTTGGCAGGATAACACTAGGGATTGCAAGACTACCAGACAAGGAAAAATTAGATCGGGGCTCAATATATGAAAAATGAGTATAATTAGATAGGTTAAATGAAAGTCGATATCTTGTATTGTTTCCTGTATAGTTGTAATGAATAAGAGGATGGGAAAAGTTAAGGTAGAATGAGTAATTTCGTGAATTTGAGATAACAAGTCTTGGGTATCCAGTATTGAACTCTGCCACAAGCTGGCTATAATTTGACTCTGAATATGGCACAGAAAATGAGTTTAGGACTATTCCTACTTTGCCTACAGAATGCTTGAAATTGCTTAGTTCTACAGTTCTTGAACCGCTTGCATATTTTGGAATCCAGAAAAGCTCTGCAATTGACTTTGCAATATCTGCAGTATATTCCTCTGTAGATTTCCATGTGTCTGGGTAATTTGAAAAAATTACTAATGATCCATTCAGATAATTAAGATAAACTGCAGGTCCATAATTAGTGCCATTATATAGATTGAAGGTTTTTGCAGTAAAATAAAAGCTTGAGTTATAAATAGAAGTGTTTGGAATTGAATATAAATAATAGGGAGGAGTTGCAGGAATAGGCGTTGAAAAAGGGGTTTGCACAGCCCTTGAGAAATTTTGACCAGTATAGATTATACTTGTCCCTTTGCTAAGCAGGTACGTTATCGTTTCTGTCTGTGTGGAATTATTTACTGGAAGGAACATCTGCTGGGGCATGAGCCCTGTCGTAACAAGCAGTATTGAATTATTATGAATTTGTGTTATATTTGCAAAAGAAATAACTTGTATTGAGTCATTGATGTCGTAATGGGCAAGGTATTTTACAAGCAATGATTCAACAAGATCCATATTTTGACACCTGAAGCACTGGCCGCTTGTATTCCAAATATAGATATGAGATGGAATTTTTTGCTTGAAAACAGATTCATTTATTGTTAAATTTGAGATATTGTAGGTGTTATAAGAGATAAGGGAATACGGAAACATATTCAATATGTAATTTGAACGAATCTGTTTTATAGTCTGCGTAGATAAATTTGTATTGTTATAGAATATGAAATAAGACGAAACAAGGTTTGAACTTATGCTTGATTTTAATGTTAAATTCTTTATAGGGTAAGATGCTGAGGCATTTTGCAACAGTAAATGCACATAAATAATAAGACCAATAACAATAACCACGACAGCAAGGAGTGCCACAATGAGCATCCTGTGTTCTTTTAATAAACTCGCAGTCTTGTTTATCCTTGCCATTATATCTTCTGGTTTTTCCTTAGAATTTTTTCTCTTGCTTATTTTTGACCAAAAGACGTGTAAACAGTGCTGTCATAAAGTTCTCTTTTTGGCCTATTTTTTTGACTATTGTATAAACTTTAATATACTTCAGCCGTTTGTTTATAGTAACATTATAATTCATTAGCTCCCTTTTATTATCCTTTTAGCTCTAAATACCCAAGGCTTACCATTTTATTTAATATCTGTTCTACCCTTGGAGGCAGAAGTTTGTAACTTTTGGCAAATTCATTTATGTCTATGCTGTTGCCATGGGCTTCAATCCATTCTTCAACCATTACCATGAGAGACTCATCAGAATATATTTCAAGGCTTTTTAGCTTTTCAGTAAGCTCCTTATTTTTCTGTTCAAGAACCATGCCGGATGCAGCAAGGCTCTTGTTTGAGGCTGCAAGATCAAGATTTATTTTCTTGAGTTCATTATACTCATTGAACATTGCATCATAATTATTGAACAACGTACTATAATTTTGAGATAATGAGTTCAAAACATCGTCTATCATAGAATCAAGATGACGGAATAACTCCTTTATCTCGATCTGGTAAGCATCTGTTATTGTCGAAAATATGCCTAGAAAGTCCTTCATTATAGAAAGTCTGCGAAGCTTCTTGCTTGCATCAAATGCAATCGAATATTTTATTTCTATTGAATCCTTGTTAAAATAAATTATAGTAAAAAGAAATGGCTTTTTCTGTAAGTCCCTGCTTTCTACTCTAAACATTATTATGTTATCAGGATTTAGATGGGCAGAAAACAATGCAATGTTGGAAATTGAATTATATGTAGCATCTAGGTTTTGCACAAGCTTTGCATTAATTTTTATAGACTCGACATAAGGTATATTTTCCTGCTGGACTTGCTGCTGTACAGCTTTCTGAGTAGTCACGTTTACGGCATTTGGGGCGCTGTCTGCTGCTGTTGCAATTTTTGGTGGTTCAGGCATAAAATACACTATCGAAAACATATAATTATGAATGCAAATCTATTAATAATTTAATACAAATAAATATAAAGTTTAAAGTTAATAATTTGCTTAAAACTTTCTCAATCTTTGTAAACTGTGTTCTTATGTCTGATAGCAAGGCGGATGAAATATTTAGGGAATTCAAGCAGCATTCTATATCAGAATTTTTCAAAAAAAATAAACAGATGTTAGGATATTCTGGTGTTACAAGATCCCTTGTCACAGTAGTTCATGAATACGTTACTAACTCCCTAGATGCATGTGAAGAAGCTGGAATTCTCCCAAATATAACAGTCAAGATTGAAAAGCAGGAAGATACAAAATTTAAGGTAATAGTGCAGGACAATGGACCAGGGATCCCAAAAGCTTATGTAGGTAAGGCTCTAGCAGTAATACTTGCAGGCACAAAGTTCCATAGGTTTGTCCAACAAAGAGGACAACAAGGAATAGGGGCTGCCGGCTGCACTTTATTTTCCCAAGTAACTACAGGAAAGCCTATTTTTGTAATATCTAATATAGGTAAAAGCGCATATTCCTGCAATATATCTATAGATACAAAAGATAACAAGCCTCTTATAACTAACTTAGAAGATATTAAAGATTTCAATAGTCAATCTCATGGGCTGCGCATAGAAGCAAATTTTGCAGAAGTAAAATATATTGGAGGGGAGCATAGTATATATGAATATCTAAGAAGAACAGCCCTTTCAAACCCTCATCTCGAAATAAAGTTTATAGACCCAGAAAATAAAGAATTTGTGTTTTTAAGAGCAATAAACAATATACCTGAAAAGCCAAAGATAGTAAAACCTCATCCTCTTGGTTTATCTGTAAATGATTTGCTTGAATATGCAGCATACTCAAAAGCAAATAAAGTTTCTGCTTTCCTTGTAGAAACATTTTCAAGAGTCACAAGAGACAAACTGAAAGAAATTAATGATGTGGATCTTGACAAAGACCCTAGGAAGCTTACATGGGATGAAGCAGAACGGCTTATCGCTGATTTCAAAAAAATCAAATGGATGCTTCCAGACACAAGTGCTATAATTCCGATAGGGGAGAATCAGATAAAAATAGCCATTGAAAACATAATCAATCCAGAGTATATGAATGTGATTGAAAGAAAGCCTGTAGTATTTAAGGGGGGAATACCTTTTATTGTAGAAGCTGCAATTGCATTTGGAGGAAATTCAGGAATCCAGCATGACAATGAGTTAAACGGAAATATATTAAGGTTTGCAAATAGAGTACCCCTTCTTTTTGACTCTGGCAGCTGCGCAATAACAGTTGCTGCAAAAACAATAGACTGGAAAAGATATAGCTTGGACATGGATACCCAACCAATTAGTGTTTTTGTTAATGTATCATCAGTGCATATTCCTTATGAAGGTGTTGGAAAGGAATCAATTGCAAAACATGATGAAATAATTGAGGAGATAAGGCTTGCGCTTATGGAAGCTGCAAGGGGCATACAGAGATATATAAAAGGAAAACAGCAGATAAACTATGAAGCGAACAAATACAAGACAATAATGAGATACTCAAAGCAGCTCGCAGGTGACCTTAGCTCAATAACAGGTAAGGATTTTGATAAAATCTCAGTAGATATAACAAAACTTATCGAAAAGCATTACAAAAATATATTAAAAAAAGACAAAGAAGAAGAAAATGAAGAAAGTGCGCATATAGATAACAAAAAGGAAATTGATGAAAGTGACGCAGAGTCTAATTATGAATAGAGATGAAACACAAAGTTTAACAAGTAACAAATAAAATTATAGGCTACAGCTTTACATCCTATAATAATACTACTCCCTATTTAAGGCAAATAATTCAGCAAAAGGTTATTAAAATCTTACTCTTTAACTATATAAAGAATTAAAATAGGATAAATAAATATGTGATTTAGATGGCCAAGGAGACAAAAAATTCTAAGATTAAAATATTAAAGCCGACATATAAAGTAGTAAATATAGTTGCAAGTACTGATATGGGTAGGGAACTTGATTTATACAACCTTGCTGCAGTATCCCATGATATTGATTATGAGCCTGAGCAATTCCCTGGTGCGATCCTTAAAGTATACAACCCAAAGTCTGCAATTCTTCTTTTCAAGAACGGCAAGATTATCTGCACAGGAGCTGCAACAATAGGCGAAGTTAGAAAAGCAATTTACCAAGTCGTTGAGCTTATAAATAAGCACCAGAAATAAGTGCGTAAGTTATTAACCTATTTTATGTTTTATTGCTACATACATAGGATATAAAAAATTACAGCACAAGGGAGGAAATAAATATTATAAACCCTACAGTTGCGGCAATCGCGCTGGCAACTATATTATTCCCAAACTTGTAGATAAAACCTGCGCAAATCAGTATCAGCAGGCCTGTAAAAAATATCGGGTATCTATATCGAGGATTTAGTTTTCCCATTCTATCACATTAATACATTTCTTATTTATAATATATCTTAATCTATACTTTCATAGATGTAGCAAAATAATATCAAAATGGAATGCAATCATAGCTCTTATAAAAAGATCAATAAAAATTATAAATATTAAACTAAACCATGCAAAAAATTCATGGTGCCCATTCAAAAAAGACTGCAGGTCAAAAATTTTCTTTCTGCTTATTGAAAACTTCATACAATTAAAGCAGTCTTTATTGCCTCCAATAAGATTTCGCACTGAATGGCATGAAAAAACATAAAGACTTAGTATAATAGCATCTGCCAAAAGCAGGATACTGCCAAGCCTAATCACTGAAGAAGTATAGACAAAAGATATATATGCATCGTAATAGAAAAATGGAAGTATCAGCACTGAAAAATACATGAAGTACCTATGCAAATTTTCTATTCTAAACATATAGCTTGATTCTCCTGTATAATTTCTGTTTAAATCATTGTTAGTGGATACCATACATGCCATAGGATGCGTAAATATATGCCTGTTATAGCTTTTTCTGAAAGCATAGCAGGTTAATCTGAAAAGTGCGATTGCAGGCAGTATAAGGATTGTTGGGGAATAAAATGGATCTATATAACCTCTGTATTCAGGAATACGAAATATTAAAAGAGCAGCAAATGCCAATGCCATTAAAAATAAAAATGAAAAAAATCTTATACCACTAAATTCTGGTGGAAGTACTGCTTTTAGCATATTCCTAACTTTTTTCATTTTAATCACAATAGGCCAGCTATCTAATTATATGTCTAATAGAATTCTTAGGATTCCCATATACAGCATATATTAATTATATTACTTTTTTATCATTAATCCTTTCTTTCTCAGGTATTATTGCATTATCTGTTATTTTTATTTTTGCAGGGCATACTTCTGTACAACATTTTGTAACATTACAGAATCTTATGCCTTTTTTATCAAGGAATTCTCTTCTGTCAATAGAATCTAAAGGGTTCATATCTAAAGATGCAGTCTTTACCACATGCATAGGTCCTATATAAGCAGACTTATGAACACGAACTGCATGGCAGGAATCTAAACATAAAAAACATTCTATGCACCTCTTAAATTCCTGGGCGCGTGTAACATCATATTCATATAAAGTAATATTTTTTGTTGCAGTAATATCATTAGATTTTGAAATAATCTGTTCATTGATTTTGAAATTTGGTATTGACTTTTTAATATGCCATGTATCAGTAGGATCAATAACAAGATCTTTAACATTTGGAAATACTTTCATAGGCAGTACTTCTATATCCCCATTGATTGAATCAAGTCTTGTCTTGCACATGAGACTAGGTACACCATTTATTTCTGCACCACAAGATCCGCATCTACCTGCTTTGCAATTCCATCTTACGCTTATACTTGAATCAAAGTGCTCAAGCACATATATAACTGCATCCAATACAACCATACCATGCTCTATAGGCACAGTATACTCTACTAATCTTTCCTGTTTTGAACTAAAAAGTTTTATTTTTCTGTCCATGCAATCTTTTCGCATAATTTTATAGTTTTGTAATTATTTACATTATCCAATACTATGAATATTTCTCCTTTGGTATAAATGAAAAACGTTTTGGAATTTGTTTAAACGGTGAGGTATATAATGAAAGCCTACCATTTTTCTTTCTGCATATTATCCATTTAAGCCATTTTTTATATTTTTTAGGAAAGTCGCTTCTGAAATGTGCACCTCTACTCTCTTTTCTTTCAATAGCGCTACGTATTATACATTCTGCAATAATCAATTGATTTTCCAACTCTATCATCGTAAGAAGGCCTCTATTATATTTAGTTGTTCCTGAAATTTTTACATTATTTATTTCATTTTTTATAGTCTCTAGCACTTTCATTGCATTATGAAGGCCATTGGCATTCCTTATTATACCAACATCCTCATTCATTATCTGCCTTAAAGCATCTGAAAGCTCATAAATCCTAAACTTGCCATTGTTGTACTGCGAAGTTTCTTCACCACTTCCAAGATAACTATTAATGCGCTTAATCTCATTTTGCAACTGGGCTTTTAAAATTTCTCTATTTCCTGTTTCTAAATGCAGTGCATATTTTGCACTCCAAATTCCTGCCCGCCTACCAAAAATAAGTATATCTGCAAGGGAGTTGCCACCAAGCCTGTTTGCACCATGAAGGCCACCAGTAATTTCTCCTGCAGCATAAAGCCCTTTTACGTTCGTAGCGTATGTTTCTGCATCTACTTTTACTCCTCCCATATGATAATGAACAGTAGGCGCAACTTCCATCTTTTGTTTTGTAATATCTATATCTGCAAAATCTTTGAACTGATCATACATTGCAGGTAACTTCTTCTTTATAAATGCTGCTCCTTTATGTGCAATATCAAGATAAACCCCTCCATGTTCAGTTCCATTACCTTTAATGATTTCATTATATATTGCTCTTGCTACAACATCCCTTGCGTCTAACTCCATTCTTTTTGGGGAATATCGTTTCATAAATCGTTCGCCCTTATTATTCAAAAGTATGCCACCTTCGCCTCTTATACCCTCAGTTACAAGAAGGCCTTTAACGCTTTCAGGATATACCATACCAGTAGGATGGAACTGTACCATCTCCATATTGACAAGGGCGCAGCCGACATCATATGCAAGAGCAAGACCATCTCCTGTTGACTCCAAGGAATTAGATGTTGTTTTGTAAAGCCTGCCACAGCCACCACTTGCGAGTATTACTGCTTTGCATGAGATAGCAATGAAATCTCCTGTCATATATTCAAGCCCTACTGCGCCAATAATTCTGCCACTGCTTACTGCAAGCTTTGTTATAATAGTTTCATCCAACACTTGTATTCCCCTATGTAATACCTGATCTTCAAGAACTCTAATGATCTCAAGCCCTGTCCTATCTCCTATATGACAAAGGCGTTTATAGGTATGCCCACCAAATGCCCTTTGCATAATCTTTCCATGGGGGGTTCTATCAAATAATGCCCCATACTGTTCAAGTTCATAAACTCTGTCAGGTGCTTCTTTAACAAGAATTTCAATCATTTTCCAGTCCCCTAAATATGCACCTTCAACAAAAGTATCTGAAAAGTGTACTTTCCAGTTGTCCTCATTATCTACATCAGCAATTGAGGCTGCAATTCCACCTTCGGCCATGACTGTATGGGCTTTGCCAAGAAGAGATTTTGATACGATAGTTACTTTTGCGCCAGCATCGTATGCTTCAATTGCAGCACGCAAACCTGCTCCACCAGCACCAATAATAAGTATGTCTGTTTTTAATTCCCTAAATTTTTTATTGTCCATTAAACCATTAATCTTGCATATTCTTATTATATTTTATCCTTTTTTATGATTTCTTTGCCATTTCTTAGACTTGAATGCAGTTCTGATTTTGATTTAAGTGAAAACCTTGCAAGATCCTCAGCAATATATATTTTTCCTTTAAAATGCATTTTTGCTTCATTAATAAGTGCATCATTATTAGAAATCCAGTCATCATTAATATGAGTTAAAAAAAGAACTTTTGCGTCTACCTCTTTAGCGAATAATGCTGCATCGCCTGCAGTGCTATGGCCTGTATCATCCACAATACCCTTTTCAGATTCAGTAGCCATTGAATCATGTATTACATAATCTGCCTTGATCTGTATTGTGCATTTTCGTGTATCCCCTGTATAGAATAATTTAGCACCCTCAAATTCAATTAGATAACCATAATCCTCAACATGATGATTCATCTCATATGCTGAAATAATTTTATCACCGATGCACTTATTTTCTATAAGCCCTTCATGCAATTCTATACTTATTTTTTCTGAAAGATAACTTAATAACTCAGACATGTTTGTATACTTATCAAGAATCTTAGAAAGGCCAGGCGGCGAAAATAAATTTATAGTTTTTAATTCAGTGCTATTGAGAGCAATAAAAGAAAGCAGCTTAGCAATATCTTTTATATGATCGCTATGTAAATGAGTTATTAATATTGCTTGGATATTGTCAATTAGATTTAGATTTATTAACTTATCAGCACACCCATCACCACAGTCCATGAGTAATCCATCAAAAAATATCGATGCTTCCCCTCTTTGTCTACTATCATTTGGGCACCCCGTGCCAAGAAATATTAATTCATGCATAGATAATTATAACTCAGCAGTTTATTTTAAGTTTACCTTTATTTTGCAATAAAATAAATAGGCTATAGCAGAAATAAAATTATGCTAAATATGCCTCTTATTTATTATTATAATTAGAATTTACAAACTCTGCTAAAAATACTGTTGCATAGCTTGATTTTGGCAATGAGAATTTGAATTCTGCAAATTCCTTACTGCTCTCTGTGTCGTAGTCTACATTAAAATTGAAATCATAAAATGGCGAAAATAGGATTCTATATGATCCCTTACAATTCAATTCAGGCATCCTTCTCATTTTGAACATCTCCTGCTCAAGCCCTTGTGCATTAATAATCTCTTTTTCAATATCATTCAATATAGAGTCATAGCCGACAAGACTAGCCACTGCAAAAACCTTGCTATTTATCTTGCTTCTATCAATGTTATTGATTGAAGTTAAGTTTATTAAATTAGGAAATCCGAATGAATCAACATTGCAGAAAAATTTAATCTCCTTCATCATGTCTCTGTTCTTAATATAAATCTCAAGTTCCTTATTGAATATAAATGCATCAACAGAGTGCATAAATAGAAGGGAAAGAGACCTTGGCAACTTCCTTAAGGCACCTGCATAATCAGTTGGAAGTTTTGAAAGGTGATGGAGGATAAGCCTTTCATATTTAAGGTATTTTGGGAAATAATTCAATGCTTTACTGAAGTCACGTTCATTTGAGAGCCGTGTGCGTGCCTCAACAGCTTCTTGGTTTGATTCATTTTGTATATCAGTCAAGAATTTTATTGCAGCTGCTTCAAAGTCCCCTTTTAATAAGTCTATTCCTATAGAGTAATTATTATTCCTATTACCGAATCTCTGCTCTCCAAAATAATTTGGAAAAACATTTTCAAGATTCTCAAGACTTTCTTTTATACTGCTAGAGATTTCAGCATTCCTAATTTTTATATCAAACCTATTTCCAAGCAGATCTCCAAGCTCTATTTTTTTATTTGTGCGCCATGCTCCATTTATTTGTATATCTTTTATGTGCAGTTCAAGAAGACTATCAGGGTCAACCCCAAACATTGTGCATAACTGAGTGGATATTGATGCCCTATCCTTTGTGCCTGCAAAACCAGCAGACTTAAAACTCCTGCCAAGTTTCCTTGCAATTGCAGTAAGTGCTTGAATTGTATTCCAATTTTTTTTCTGCATTATAAAAAGTGCGAAACTATGATCTTCTGCATTTTTGGTTTCAGTATTGTCTGATCCACTAAACGGCACTTCATCAAAGTGCTTATCTTTCTCAAGCACTGTACTGTTATTTGTTATTTCTTCCACTATAAAGTCGTCTGCAAAAAATTTTATTTTGCCTTGAACAGGCTTAGGAATATGTTCATTCAGTAATAACATATACTCATTCTAATATTTGATTTTAAGTATTTAAGTAATTTGCAACCAAAATTTAAGCATTTTCAGTATAAATCTGCTTTATGACTGCTGCACCAATTTCCTTACCTAACAGACTTTGAATGCGATCCTGTCCTGCTGCCTTTAAATCACTAACTGTTTTAATTCCATTTTTGTAAAGCATTCTTGCTCTAACACGCCCAATATATTGAAGTCTTACAAGATCCAGTAACTCATGTTTTATTCCATATTTAAGCCTGATTCTTAATTCTAATAATTTATTTTGTGGCCTGCGTATTATTTTAAATATTTCTGTTATAGCATATGCTATCCAATCTGCATTCGAAAGCTTGGAATAAAGGAATCCTGGTGTAATACCATATTTCTCTATTATTTCATTTTCCTTAACCTCCATTATCCAGTCATTTAGCATCATAGAAGTAGTAAAAGCATTAACAGATGACATTTCCCCCATCCTATAATTTTCATAAAAACTAGATCCTATCATCATATACATTGGAAAGAAGAAATTACTTTCTTCGATTGGTTTGTTGTATGGCCTTAATTCCTGTGTATTTGAGAGGAGGTAAAGAAACATAAGGTCAGGATTAATCTCTGCAGAGCTTTCACCGACATTTATGGTATCGATATCTTTTACAGCATCAATAATCCATTTAGCTGAAAGGGGATCTATATAAAGCTCGCTCACTCTTTTACCAAGCCTTGTAGCTATGAATCTTGTATTGATTCTGTCTGCATCAGTCTCTATAAAGCCCCATTCATACAATTCTGTTATTATTGAAGATATTACTTGTTTAATCTTATTCTTGTCAGAGTATTGAAACCCATAAAAAGTCTTTGACATAAATTCCTCTATTTCTGTTTGTGTATTAAGGTATCCCTGGCTTATAAATGAAAGAATATGCGCTCTAAGCAAAGGTGCTATTGCTAACTTAGAATCTATCGCACTGGGCAAGGCTGTTATATATTTTTCAAATACCTTCTTTAGGTCTTTTTTAGCATTAATGGCAATAAGACCAAGACCTTCTGTATCATATTTAGGTCTGCCCGCTCGGCCAAGAAGCTGTAATACTTCATTGGTTTCAAGCATCTCTGATGCATATGCATTGAATCTATATATATTCTTAATAAGCACTGTGTGGGCAGGTAAATTTACACCCATACCTAAAGTGGTTGTTGAACATATTACTTTTATTAAATTTTCTTTGAATGCGTTTTCAACAAGCGTCCGTTGGTGAGGCAACAGTCCGCTGTGATGGAATGCAACACCATTACTGACAAGATGGGACAACTTTAAGCATTGCTCTGTAGGGATTTCAAGGACATTCTGTACTTTTTCAGAAATTTCATTAAGTTTTGCTTTCTCCTGCAGCGTAAGCCTTTGACCAACAAACTTCGCAAGTTTAGCTGATTCATTTTCAGTATTTTTTTTAGTTGAATAAAAAATTAATACTTGCTGGCTTCCCTGCATATGGTCATCAATAAGATCAAGTAGGCTATTGGAGTGCTTTGCACCTATTGGTTTTCCGTCAGAATCAATACTGAAATATATTTTTGAATCAAGCAGTGCGCCTTTTTGCAATTTTGTTGGCCTATAATCACTCTCTATTACTTCTGCATTTAGCCATTCCCCAAGTTCCTTTGCATTGCCTATAGTTGCACTCAATCCAACAATCTGTATCTCATTAGATTTAAGCTTTGTTATGAGAAGCTCAAGAGTAGCTCCGCGAGATAAATCATCAATCATATGTATCTCATCAAATACAATGCATCCTATTTTTTCAATCCAGTCTGCATTATGCCGTATCAAACTGTCAAATTTTTCTGTCGAAACAAATATCATATCAAACCCTGAAAGCCAAGAATCATTAGCATCAAAATCCCCTATAGAAACAGCAGAAGTAAAATAAGGGTAGTTAATCTTGAAGTCATTGTATTTTTCCATTACAAGAGCCTTCATTGGTGCTATATAAACTGCCTTTTTATGCTTGTTTATTATAGTATTGATGCAGAGGATCTCAGCAATAAGGGTTTTTCCGCTTGCAGTCGGAGCTGAAACTAGAATATTTTGCTCAGGAATTATATTTTTGAATACAAGTTGCTGTAGCGGATTCAACTCATTAAGCCCCTGCGCTGCTAAAGATTCAATGATGAAAGAAGGAAATACTTTATTTAATTCAGATATTAATTTTATTAAATCACTTTTTTATGCTCTCTTTACTCATTTTTTATTTTAGATTTTTTCTATGTCTGCTTGTTCTGGAGTTTTTATTTATTCCGCTGGATTTGTATTAGACTACTTTATTTTTCAATTGTAAAGCTTTTAAAGTCTTCAATTATAAATGGATGCAGTCTCTTATTGATCCAGTATTTTTTATAATGTGGCTCAATGTTGAATACTGCAATCCCATACTTTGTCTGGATATTTATCTCTTTTGAAAAGGATTCAATACTTTTTTTGCTTCCAACTGCAAGAATTTCAACGCTACCGTCATGTACGTTTCTTACCATACCTGACAAAGAATATTTCTTTGCTATAGATGCAACGAAATATCTATAACCTACGCCTTGTATTACTCCATGCACTATAAAGAATGCAACAGCATCATTGCTGTTCATTTACTCCCATAAAACATCTATACCTGGCTTATCAATAAAGGCTCTCGTAGCTCTTGAAGAATTAGACTCTGACTCCAATTCTATAACTATTTCTGCATTAAATCTTGACGAAAGAAATTTTGTCGCTTCTGAAAAAACATCGAATATACTTTTTGACTTTATATCAGGTACCAATCTCAATGCATTTATTTTGTTTGTAAACTGTGATAGAAACTTAGCAGCTTTTTCTCTTGGCACTTCATCATTGCCTGCAAGCACTTGCGACATATTTTTATTGTTAACAAGAGCATTGAAATATTTTGTTTTCCAATCATCTGCTATTATTATTTTTATTCCTTTTAATTTTTTATTGCTGTTTGCAGGTATTCTTGCAGAAAGTTCGATTGATTTGCTTATATCTGGGATTGCTGATGCAAGTACACTTTCAATATACTCTATCTCTTGATTGATCATAGAATCATCAGATACTGGCCATTTTGCCTTTGCAATTAAATCAGTTTTACCCATCCTGCTCCAAAATTCCTCAGCTACATGGGGCATGACTGGAGATAGCATTATCAAGAAACTTTCAAGTACATCCTGTAGCACAATCTGATTAGATCCACCCCTTTCAAAGTACCATCTCAAATCATTAAGTATACCATAGAAGATTTCATTATAAGCATCCCTAAACAGCATAGAATCAAGATATTCTGTAGACAATTTTATCTTTGAGTTAAGCTTTGAGTAAAGCCAGAAATCTATATGGTTAAGTTGGCCAGATCCAAATGAGTTTATATTTTCAATTATGCTGCTTATATAATCCGTCTTTGCTTTTATGCCTTCTATTGCTTTTGGCGAAAAGTCATTATCAGAATCTAGGTTTGCAGTTGCTATTTCAAGAAATCTTATAGGGTCTGCGCCAAACATCTCAATACCTTTTATAAGGGGAATTATGTTCCCAAGGCTTTTGCTCATCTTCTGGCCTTCATAAAATACAAGTCCATTGACAACTATTTGCTTTACCCAGAATTTCTTATCAAAAAGTGCGATATGATTAAATATATACATTGTCAGATGACTTGGAATAAGGTCACCCCCAGAATGCCTTGATGTCATCCCTCCGTACCAATATTCAAAAGATTCTCGGCACTTTATTAAAATATCCTCACTAATACTTGTTGCAGTTGAAGCTGACTGTGCAGTACCTTTGCCTTGCAATACAAAATCAAAGAATTCTAGATTTAACTGGTCAGGCTGTACGCCTGCACTGCGCAAAATATCCGAAAAAGTATAAAAAACCATATATATTGTAGAATCAGAAAGGGATTCTATTATATGTTCTTTGCTAAAAGGAAACCTTGTACCGAGCCCCTGAGCTCTTTCTGTTGCCCTTAAGTTTATCCATTCTACTGCTGCTTCAAATGATGCCTTTACTAAAGGAGGGAATATTTTTATATTACTAAAATTATCTCTTACTTTTGCTTTCCATTCCTCATTCCCATAGTTGATAAACCACTGGTTCTGAATCAACTTAAGTATTACTTTTGATCCACATCTACAGATTACATCATCGTTGTTCACAATAATAAACATTTCAAATGCATTATTTGTATTAATCAAGTCTTGCTTTATTGCATCTCTTGCAAAAGGCTCTTTCTTTCCTTTGTACTTGCCAACAAGCATTGTTCCAAAATGGGATTCCTCCTTGTATGCAAGCTTTGTAGCTTCTTCAATAATCTCATCTGTAAGATTAGTGGATTTTTTTTCTGATAGCACTATATTTAGATATCTAAGCGCTGGGATTTCATCTTCTGCCAATGTTTCATGTACTTTGCTACTTAGCCTACCAAGATTTGCCTGCTGCGCAGGATCTATGCCTATAAGTTTTTCATAAATAAAGCTTTCTGTTGCAATTCCCTCATTTTTTAGTCTCTCAAGTGCAACATAATCAAACGGCGCATGAGAGGGGACTGACATTACAACACCAGTACCGATATCCGGCTTTACAAAAAACCCATTATATATAGGTACCTCCTTATTGTTTATAGGGTTTATCGCTCTCTTAGTAAGTAGCTCAGAAGCAGGAACCGATTTATCTATTGATAGACCAAGTTGATTTGAAAGGATTTCTGCGCTTTTTCTTGCCATATAATATCTTTCATTATTAAAGCTAACCGCCACATATTCCTCATTTTTGTTTATAAATAGATTTGTAACCCCATAAATAGTCTCTGGTCTGAAAGTCGCACATACAAAGAATGCGTCATCATTACTAACCTTAAATTTTATACCTGTTATTTTTTCTATCTCTGGCTGTACATCATGCATTGTATCATGCTGCCCTACTGCATTATTTTCATTTGGGCACCATCCGACAGGGTGAGATCCCTGGATCAGCAAACCAAGTTCTTTCAATTTATAAAATTGCCATTCAACAAGCTTGCTAAATAAAGGGTCTATAGAATTAAATTTACGCGTCCAATCTATGGAATAGCCTGCCTTTCTCATTCCTTCCTCTGTTACTCTCATAAAATATTCTGCTATATAATAGGGATCCTGCATTCTTGGAATTTCTTCACTAGGTACATCAAACATTTTCAGAGTCTCGATTAGATCTGCATCATTTTGCCGAATCCTTTTTGCAATCGCTATTATCGGTGTCCCTGTTACATGGAAACCCATTGGAAACAATACATTAAAGCCCTTAAGCCTCATATATCTTGCGTAAACATCGGTAGTCCCGTATGTCCTTAGATGGCCGAGTGTCTGTGGCATGTTCACATATGGAAATGCTGCAGTAATAAGAATGCTTTTACTACCATTAATATGGGGATTGAAAACTTTGCTTTCTGCCCATCGTTTCTGCCACTTTGCTTCTATCTCTTTATAGTCCATGAAAGCACCTAAAAAGTTAATTTAACTAATTACTAAGAATCTATTTATAATTTTATATTATTTAGTTAATGTGTTGATAAATTATATAGTGTAATTAAAGGAGGGGTAATACAAATCAAAGTTCCACATTAATACAAATAATAAATAGAGTATAAATAAATTATTAATCAACTTAAAATTATAGGTGGTAAAAATGGTTTTTGAGATAAAACAAATGAAGATAAATTTTAATGGTCTAGAAAATATAATGGATAGTGAAACTTACAAATGGCATCATGATGTACATTATGCAGGATATGTTAACAAACGAAATGAGATTGAAGCAGAATTACAAACAGTAGACAAGTCAAAGTCAAATGCAAATTATTCACTTTTCCGTGAACTTAAACTGGAGGAAACTTGGAATGCAAATGGAGCAGTCTTGCATGAACTTTACTGGAACTGCATAGGGATAAACAGCGCACCTGCTGAGAATCTTGCAATAATAAAAAAGATAAATCAGGATTTTGGATCATTTGAAAAATGGAGGGACGATTTTATTGCAGCTGGCAAATGCGCACGAGGATGGGCAGTTTTGTCGATTGATATTTTTAGTGATAAAAAATTAAGAAATTTTACATATGATGTACACAACCAAGGAGGAGTTATCGGATCACTGCCACTGATAGTTCTTGATGTCTTTGAACATGCATATTACCATAAGTTTGGTCCTGACAGAGCAAAATATATAACAGAATTCGTAAATGCAATTGACTGGAATAAAGTTAATGAAGTATATGAAAAATTTGCAGAAGTCTCAAAGAGCATCACATAAAAATAAACCAACAATAGCCTATTAGCTTATTTCCAATAGCTTTCTCACAGCAGCACTTCGCTTTAGCTTCTCTCTAGTCTTTTTAAGTTAAATAGAATCCGTTTATTTACTATCTCTTGTGCGGTTCCAAATTTATCAGAGAAATCTCTTGCTTTTCTTAAGTTTAACAATGCGCTAGGTATATTTTCCTGCTCTTTTTCTTCATAATCAGAGATTAGTTCAAGCGCATTTATTGCTATTGTAGAAAATAATTTTTTAAGATCAGAGTAAGCATCTTTTGCCTTATTAGATATAGCAATCTGCTTTTCAGATGAATCGAACTGCGCTGCAAGTTGTTCTGCTATTGTAACAATTAATTTATAATTATCTAGGTGGCCTATATTTTTATTTTTGATGATCTCCTTAATTTCTTCAGTTATCTGAGTATTTAAAGTTATAGGCATTGTATGTGTCATCTCAGATAATGGCTTAAGACGCGAATATAGTTCTTCTTCAGTGTGCAGTTTTGCTTTTATCTCATCAAGATAATTAGAGTATAATTCATGCGTATTTTTTTCACTATTTTTCCCTCTTTCAAATATGGACATAATAAATTACCCAATCTTATACGGAAATAGTTTATATATGCTTAGTATGCTTATTACAATAAAAATTAATTTGAAATATATACCTATTAAATCCAGCTTTATTAATTTATATCTAGTATCCTCTTAAAAACTTATTTGCATTGGCTTGGATTATTTTTGTATTGCATGTTGCTATTTCAGCATTATTAATATCTATCACTTCATTTATTCTGTTATCTATTTTAAGATCATTGTTTATTGCATTCAGTAAAGTATTTCTTTTAATATAAAATTTCAGCAACTCTTCATTAGCATTTATAGCTGTATTATAATCGATTTGAGTGTTTGAAGTCTCATTGCAGTCTCTTTTTAACTTGATTTCTTTTATTTTATTTTCAGAGGATTCTGAATAGATATCTTGAAGTTCAGATAATAACTGCTTTACTTTTTCTAGATGCTGTTTATCCTCTTTTAAGTTTTGCAGCAATTGGGCCTTATCTATATTAATAACAGGACCAATATAAGTTGATGATGCTGTATGCATATTTGCTATATACGTTCCCAAAATATCTGGTAATTCATAAGAGTCATCATCTGATTCCTTATTTATATTTTTTATATGAATAGAATCATTAGTCTCTAAAAGTGAGATATTATTGATTAACATATTTGTGAAATTTAATTCTGAACTCGTTAGCGTATTGAGTTCACCAAAAAATAAAGATGCATGATCTATAATTAATTTATCTGAATTTCTAGAAAGATTAATTAATTCAGTCTTAGCATTTTTAAAGATTTCTTTGGCATTATAAAAATATGAAGTAGTATCACAATTTAAATTTTTTACAGTTTTAGCCGCATTATTTACTATCTCATGTAGATTAGGATGACTAGTAATTACTGTGTTATTTTGTTTTTTAAATAAATTCATTTTATCACCGCAAATATATAAGGAATTACCATATAATACTTTTTTATAATTTTTATAGACTATTTATTAAAATTAATTTTATTAGATTAATAGTGGTTATTGTGATATTTAAATCTTTTTGCAGATTCCACGCCATATATTTTAATATATAATAAGATACATTTGAGAAATAGCCCTATAAATAGCGCATTTATTAAGCTAATTAGAGCGCAATAAAAAAATAGGTTATTAAAAATAGGCTACCTTGATGAATTTATTGTATGTAATGCATTAAGATAGTTTATCTTATAGATCCTTGTATCATTATTTGCATAAACAAGGCTTAATGTAACATTTTTACTATTATAAGGGCATTCCACATAATTACAAAGGACTAAAAACTTAAGCATGTTTGAATTCATTAGTCTTGGCCCGATAAGTGCACTGCCATCTATGTTGTGGCCTGAATAATAGATAAGTAAAGTATAATTAAGAGCATTGGCTGATGAAGTTGCAATTGAATAATTCTTGCTCGTCTCGTTATAAAAAAGGATATTTTTAATTGGTTGAGGGGGATAAGAAGGCTCAAGCACATATGCAGAAAACTTTGTGCCATTTTGGCTAGGTTCTGTAATAAAGCTTACATTAAAAGAATTAGATCTGAACAGATAATCAATTGCAGTGGCATTGTGAGTGATATTCAATGATGTCATCATTATATAGCTATAATTTCCACGCTGTTGGTTCGTAGTGAGATTTAGATAGGCTTCTTGGGCGATTCCACCTAATTCATAAAACCAAAAATATCTCACAACAAGATATTGTGGCCTATTAATAGAATATAAATAATTATAATCATTGCTGCTGTTAAATAAGAAGCTTGCAAATTTAAATGTAGGCTCAGAAATCTGTCCGCTTACGCTATCCATAAGGCTTCTCCTGTGCGCTACGCCTTCAACGACAGACCCATCGGGCCATAATGCAAGTACAGTCGCATTAGAAGGGGTATTATTCTGCATCCAGCTCATAGCACTCAGAAATGCTGGATTGATATCATCTGCCTGCTGCGATGAATACGCTTGTAAATGGGAAAATTTTGCAAAATAAAACAGGAATACAAACAATACTGCAAGATATGCAAAAAATAACCCATACTTTAATGTTTGATTAGTTTTATATAATCTCACTAATGCTTTATAAACAAACATGCTTGCGATATATATCGTAAATGCAGAGAATATTGCAAATGGGATTGAAACCAGAGAATTAAACCTTATTGCTACTGATTGCAGGTAACCAGTTACTGTAAAATATGCAAGGAGACCAAGGAATCCAAGCAATGTTGTAGAATAATTCTTATCAATCAACTCTGTAAGTGACAATTTTTTATATTTCATATAATTGTGTATTTTAACAAATGCAAAAATACCAATAAACATTGCAATGCCTATTGGTGCTAAATAAAGCGCATAATAGAAACTTGCAAAGAGGAACTCATAGGTGGGTGGTTGGAGCTCTTCTATCGTTGCTGCAAGCGCTGAGCTGCTTCTTGATATTGAACCATATCCTGTAGAAAGTAAGATCATATAATTATAGAAAAACAACAGCAAAATAAATGCAGTAAGCATAAGCGCAATAAGTACAAAGAACATTCTCGCTTTTAAATTGTGCACAAAAAGTTTAGGCTTATTTTTTTTAATCATGAAAAATGTAAGAATTGAGAATAAGAAGACTGGAAGGAATAGGAAAAAGAAATGGAAGTCAGTAAAGGGAAGTGAAACCCTTATTATTGTCAATGCATAAAATAGATTTTCAATAATATGCGAAATCAAAAATGCAATACTTAGCAAAATAATATCAAATAGATAATCTTTATTGGCAATTAAAAATGAATAAACCAAAATGAAAATAAGGGCAAGAATATAAACAAGCATTGTAAATGGCGATCCGTTCCAGACAGCCATCCCTATCCCAAGGATAACTCCACTAGATATTGCTGAGATATATTTTTTGGTTCCTTTTAATTCAAATGTCTTTAACATAAGAATTAGGGAAACAATCATAAAAATAGTTATGAATCCATCGCCTCTATATACAAGGGCAGCAGTTCTTGCGATATCTCCATTCGAAACTGCTACAAAAAACATTGATAGCAATGAAAGGTAGTTATTTTTGGAAAGAACTCTAATAAGGAAAAATGCTCCTATTATATCCATAATTCCAAAAATTACAGGTATAATCCTTGTGAGAGAATAAAGGCTGATCCCAAAAAATCTTACAAAAAAGTAAGGTATTAATGTTACATAATAAAGTCCGTCAGGTTCTTCGATATAATGGGATGCAGGAAATCCTGAATAACTAGAATTCAAAGGCTCTATAAAATGGTTTGATACGGTCTGCTGTAATACTGAAAAATGAAAGAATGCATCTGGCTCAAAAAAACCAGGATACTTGAACATGCCCATTCGAAGATAAATCCCAAGTATAACTATTAAAATCGCTGCCCCGATTATAAAATATTTATTATGCTCTAAGTTATTTAAAATGCTAAAAATATCCCTATTATCAGAGTTTTTATTTTTGCTTATTTCAGACTTTTCTTCTATATCCTGTGGATTACTCTCAAATTTATCTTCATTTTTTATGTCTGTTTCTAATATTTCTTTAACAACATTTTTATACTCTTTATCTAATTCCTCTTTCTGCTTTTCAATTTCAGTTTCAATGCGTTTTTCTTCTTTTTTTATTTCGCTATTATTAATTGAGGTATTTCTATGAAGAGACATTTTAATTCACTAATGTTTTCATTTTTATAGAATTTTTTATATTATATTTTACTCTTTGACAATTTTATTCAAAATAGGGTAGGCCTCATAAAGGTGTTCCTGCTCAAGCTGCTGATAAAGCATGTAAAGAATCCCTACTGTAAGTAAAATCCCCATTCCTGTACCAAGTGCACCAGTTAATGTTGCAAAGGCAGCAAGGAGGCCTACAAATATGCTACCAAGAACTGTCACAGTTGGTATATATTTATTAAGCACATTTTCAATTATCCGTGGATCTCTCCTGAAACCTGGTATTTGCCAACCAACAGATTGCAACTGGTCTGCAACATGCTTAGGGCTCTGCCCAGTCATTTCAATCCAGAATTTACCAAAAACTATACACAATATGACCAGCACAACAGTATATACAATTATATGTATCCATTCAGGAACTGCTAAAACACCCCCAAATGGAAGGAATAGCTGTGTTGTATGGGTAAGCAGATAAGTAAAATACTGCCTATATCCGCCAATGCCTGCAGGTGCAGGATAAGGCAGTGGGAACGTAGGTGAGATAAGGTAAACAAGCCCTCCATTAAGCTGAAGCTGCCCATTGACAGGCTGGTAAAGTGCTATGAACTTTGTAAAATTAGCAAAAGCACCATGTACATTTGCAATAATCCTAAACCATACAGTGAGGCTCATTTCAAGGGATGTAGCAAGTATTACTGGTAAGACGCTGACATATAAAAATGGTATTGGCAGCCTGCCTCCAATTCCACGAAGCTGCTCAAATACAAGTGGAAGCTCCACTTTTATTTCATATGCATATATACTTATTAAAAATACAATTATTGAAAACAGTAATGGGGCAAATGCCAAGACGGCCTCAGATATTGCTGTTGCGCCTCCTGTCTGTATTGCAGTAATAGCGCCTGGGAGAAGAATGCCTAATGTCCCTGCTATTATATCATATGATACGCCAGAGGCAATAAATAGGTTTATACCTGAAGTTATGCCCCATTTTGTCATTATTTCATCAAGGTATATTATTGTTATTGCTCCTATGACAAGCTGCAATATTACCGCACCAATCATTGCATGATTTGAGACAGGCACATAGCCAGTAAGAACAAATATAAAACTTTCAACAATACCTAAAACAATTGCGGCAAGCTTCTGCATACTCTGGAACCTTGCCTTTTCTTCCATATTATTCTGATCAAATTTTATAAGACCTGCACCATTGAAAAGCTGCAGCAATATACTTGCCAACACTATAGGGCCTATACCTATAGTAATAAGGCTTCCGATTTTTGCAGCAAATATGATACTTATAAGTTCAAAAAGAGGGTTTGTAACTTCTGCCTGATTTATACCAAATGCGTATGTATTGTATAATATAAAATAAACTACAAGCACGATTCCTGTCCAAAATAGCTTTTCTTTTAAAGAAAGGGGGGATGTCGGCCCTTTTATAGAAGGAATGAATTTGGCAATCGGCTCCATAAATTCTAATGCCATATGTTTCACAGATTAATAAAATAAACCAAGCTTTAACAGAAGTTGCAGCTTTTAAAGTAAGTAATTCTTTTTATTATTTTTAAACACTTAATTATTTATTGGTTTGGTTTGAGATGTGGTTTATTTGCTATCTCATTTTTTGATATCTGCTGCAATATATCAGCAGTATATATACCATTCTTGCTTTTTATAACTACTGTATGCTTAATATTTTTACCACTTAATGATAATCTATTAAAAAATAAAACTGCTAAATTAATAAATTCTGTTTTTGAATTAAAAGTATTAAATTTAAGCTTAACGTGCAGGGGCTTCTCTGATATTACATCCATATCTACTAAGAGAAGTTTCATTGCCTGCTTTATGACATATGTCGAGGGAGCTTTTACAGCCGCTGTTGCATGCTGTATTTGCTGCATATCTAGACTATACCTAATTGCAGATGCTATATACCATAAAACCTTCTTCATACTGCTATTAAAATTGCTATTAAAAAATATATTATGACAGGACAGGTAATAATATAGCATAGAGTAATCTTTATCTGCAATGCCAATTTTAACTTGATTCTTTTCTTTTATATTTTTAGCTGGGGACGAATATGTTTCTGCAAAATTTTTTGAAAATGTGTCTACTGCAGCACTTATATCATTAATATGATCATGTTGGATAGAAAAATCATGGCACTCAAATTCGCAAAAATCCGCATTATTATTCCTACATTTAATTTCATCCACAGATGTAAGCTTATGCCTTGCAGAACTTATAAACCCTGAAATCAAGCCTGCTTCGAAAGAATGGATATTGAATCCTAAAGGTATGTGATTTACATTATAAGCAGGAATTCTGATTACTGTTTTGCCAGAAAAATCATTGAACATTACATGCCTAAATCCGCAAAGCTCAAGGAATTCTGTAAGGTGTGGCATAGACTCCTGATATAATGCATAATTATGCTCATTGTTTAATAGGGAGTATAATACTTTCCCTGTAAAAAAACCATTTTTATAATTTATCTTTGTTAATGTTTCTGTAAAATTAACTGCAATATTTTTTAATAAAAAAAAACTTTCGTCAGGATTCATAATATTATTTTTATCCACTTCATCTGCTTTAAGTATTTTAGTTATAATCAATTCCTCAAAAAGTGACCAATTGCTAAAGGAATATAATTTATTTGCATTCCTACTACTATACTTTGGCATACTTTTTTTTCGTCGTTTTGTAGTTACTTTATCTTTTGTTAGATACTGCGACATATGTATATGCTTGCTCATATTTCTATGCAGTAATTTTCTTTTTACATAGCCATGTGCTTTTTTTTCCTTATTTTTTATATTATTTCCCATTTAATCTTTTATTAGCAGACTTTATTATTTTCTCAGATTAACTGTATGTTTATTACGTGATATCCTCCCACCCATAAATGGTGTGGGCTTCCTTTGCGTCATGCGATTACTGCATCCTGCAAAGGATGTATTTTATCGGTTCTCAGTTCCTCGAGAACTGCCTCCTTTTGAGGTCTTACACTCTCTTCCTGAGCGTGACTTTCCCTCTGTCCGAGGGTAGTTGCCATATGCAATATATTTATTGATGCGTTTATGTCCCTGTCCATCTGCATGCCGCATCTGCTGCAGTTGTATTCTCTGATACCTAGTGGCATATCCTGAATGTTTCCGCAATTACTGCATTTCTTTGACGTGTTTCTTGGATCCACTTTTATTACCTTCATACCAGCACTCTCAGCCTTTCTATTTTACGGTTCGCTTTCATCCCACTGCTAAAGCATGTGGGATTTCTTGCTCACTTTGTTAATCTTTATAGACTTATTTGCACTCCTATTTTTTGAATGATCCTTTTTTGCAGGAATCTTGCAAGCAATGTCATTATTAAATTTTAAAACTATATAGATAGTCAAGATGATATTAAATGCAATCATCGCTGCCATTATTAGTTTAGCATTGTCTCCAAAAAATGAATTTATAATCAATGCATATGAAGAATTTATACCTAACAAACTAACAATACTAAGAATTAATGGAAATGAGCAACCACACCCACTTATTATTCCACTGAAAGCACTTGCAAACGCTCCAAATCCAGTACCCACAAAAGATATCTTTGTTTTAACAGTATGCAATATTGAAGAAATACTTACTGAAGAAAGTACAGAAGTCGTTGCAACCATTATATATATAAGATATACAGGGACGTTCAAAATTAAAATTATACCATGATTTTGATATTTAATGAAATAATTAAACATCAAATAATAAGCGATAAAAAGAAGTATATTTAAAGCAATAATTTTCCATGAATAAATTTGTTTCAATGTATTTTTGTAGCTCTGTTTCTGTTTTACTTGCATAATATCATATATAATTTTTTTTATTATAATATAAATTTACTTTTCAGTATAAAGTACTTTTAATTAGAATATCTTCTTTTAAGTTATTTATACTTTCATTTTTAATGTAATTTTGTAAGATACCGATGACTTTATTGCTTTGCTTAAATTTATTTATGTGGAACATAGCAAATGCGTAATAAAATAGTATATTTAGATGAATTACACCATTATTTAGCAGCTTTTCAGATAGCAGTATAGCAGAACTAAAATCTGCCATGTTTATATAAAAAATAAGCTCTGCATAGCTGATGTTTAAGTTATCATCTTCTTTGAATTTTTTTAGACTATTCAATGCATACTGCGCAGATTTTAATTTTTTTAATTTAATATAAGCCAAAAAAATAAAGTAAGCATCATTAAATGAATTTATATTGTTTTTAACATTGGACTCTGCAGACGATATCAATTTATAAAACAATAATCTTGCATTTGAAACAAGATTCATTGATTTTTGGGAATATACATAATTTTCTTCCATAAAGCCATGCCCTTCATAGTTGATTTTGCTTATAATATAATTTGAGTATTTTATAAGCATTAAGGACTTTGCGTAAATATATCCTATATCCCCTTTTGAAGAGATTAATTCATCATAAATGCTAATTGCACTCTCAAAATTTTCTTCCGAAGTATAATCAAGATCAGTAAGTGCATTTATTTTTTCAAGGCTTTGCACAGTTAAGCTATCTTTTTTAAGCACTGCAGATCTTGTCATTGAAATAATGCTTTCACAATTAGAGCAAAGTGTTAAGTTTACAAGGCAGTATGTTTTAGTTCCACAATAAGGGCAAAAAAGTTCTACTGCATCAGATCTGAATAGTTCATCAATCTTTTTTAGATTAATCGCCATTTAAACACGTATGCTATTTTTTAACGAAAAAATGAACAGGTCTTCCTAAACCTAGCTCTGCAGCCTCTTGCAAAGACTCTGAAAATGTAGGATGTGGATGTATTGTATCTGCAATATCCTCTAAATTAGCTCCCATTTCAATGGCAAGCGCAGCCTCAGCAATTAGTGCATTTGCATCATCTGAAACAATTTCAATACCTTTTATTATATTTGCATCATCATATGCAATTTTTACAAATCCATCTGTCCTATTAAATGCAATTGCCCTCCCAAGTGCAGTCAGTGGAAATTTGGCAATTTTTAGACTTGGATCTGAAATGTTTCCTGCAACTGCTATTTCAGGGTCTGAAAACACAACAGAAGGAATTACAGTATTGTCAAAAAAAGAGTCTTTTTGGGAAGATTCTGCTGCCACAATCCCCTGTCTCATCGCTTTATGCGCAAGCATTGGCATTCCAATTACATCCCCTATTGCAAGGATATTTGGATCAGAGGTATAGAGCCTTTGGTCCACTTTTATAAATCCTTTTTCATCGATATCAACTTTTGTATTTTCAAGTGATAAATTTTTTGTATACGGCTTAAGGCCTATAGCTATAACAACTAATTCTGCATTTACTGCCACGCCATTATCTAGCGTTAATATGCCATTGTTATAGGATAGCGGTTTTGAATTTAATAGTATATTTATACCAAAGGACTCCATTCTTTTCTTTACTATCTTTACGGCATCTATGTCGAAACCAGAAAGCAAATCGCTACGCGCAATTATTGAAACTTTTGAGCCAAGCTTTGCATAAAGAGTCCCTATCTCAACACCTACAAATCCTGCACCTATTACTGCCATTGTTTTTGGGATTTTATCGAGCATTAATGCCTTCTTATAGTCAATGACATTTATATCATTGAATTTAAAACCGTTAAGCTCTGCTGGCTCAGAACCTGTTGCTATTATTGCTTTTTTAAAATTTATAATTACTCCTTCTGTTATCTGCAGGGAATGGGATGATAAAAAGCTTGCCTCCCCTTTTATTATGTCTATGCCGTGCGCCCTACATAAAAAGCCTACGCCCTCCTCAAGCTTGTTTGATACGCTAAGCCTGTAATCAAGCATTTGCTTAGCATCAATGGATACACTATTTACATTAATGCCGAACTTGTTGGAGTTCTTTGCATTGTAAAATATATCTGAAATATGGAGAAGGGTTTTAGAAGGAATACATGCATAATTCAGACAGTGCCCGCCAAGCTTATGCTTCTCTATCAAAGCTACGCTCTTGCCAAGCTCTGCAGCACGTATTGCTGCAATATAGCCGCCTACGCCTGCGCCAATTACTGCAACATCGACATCCTCAGGTACAGAGCCCATTACCATTATAGCACCAATTAAAAATTTTTTAATTTTTATTTTTTATTCAGATTTATATTTGCTTTTTTATATTTAATAAATATTCGTGTTAAATACAAAATATACAAAAATGCAAAAATATAAAAAAACATGATGTAAATACCTCTTATATTACTTTTATTTGATGAAAATATGACAGAAGGATTAGGCAGGAATGCAAAGCATGTATATTCTGCATATCGTAAAATGGTAAAAAGCTATGAAAAAACGAACCAGCTAATGACATTCTTCAGAGTAACTGCCTGGAGGAAGTTTGTAACCCATAAAATTGCAGAGAATCTTGTCAAAGACAGAATAAAGCTGCCACGAATACTTGATGCGGGCGCAGGACCAGGATTTATGGCAGACTTATTGAATAAAGAAATAGGCAGCGATGTTATCCTCATGGATTATTCTATTGAAATGCTTGAAAACTCTGTAATAGATTGTGATAAAGTACAGGGCCTGTTTGAGGCAATGCCATTCAGAGATAACATATTTGACGCGGTCATTGCAGGTTTCGCTTTCCATGCATCTATAGACATGAATAAATCTGCTTCTGAATTTGCGCGTGTAAGCAGATCCTATGTAGGTATAGTAAGTATAGGAAAGTCTAACAATAAGCTATATATGAAGCTTGGTAAATTATATATAGACCATATGATTCCATTAATTGCAAGGCTTTCAGCAGGCAAAAATTATGTAGAATTCAAAAAAATTAGAAAGATCTACATGCATATACCTGACAATGCAAGACTTTCCAGTATATTTAGAAAATATTATAACATAGATATTTTTAAGGAAATAGCTTTTGGCACAATATATCAGATTATAGCAAGAAAGAAAATTAAATAAAGGATTAGATGAGGTACAAATTAATAGACATACTTGCATGCCCTGAATGTAAAGGTTTCCCTTTAGCACTGGATTCAAAAAAGGAGGAGAGACTTCCGGACAACAATGAATTTGTAAAAAAAAGGCATAATAAAAAAAGTTTTGAATGCAGTGTTTTCTGCGGTTTGAAGAATAAGAGCATTAAGACAATGAAAAGCCAGCATATAGGCGCTGAAATCTGCAGGGACTGCCTCTATATAAATATTATTTCAGGAAACCTATCCTGCACAAGATGCAAAGCTGAATATAGTATAGTTGGCGGCATTCCGAGAATGATTCCAAAAAGGTTTTTTAAAACTAATATTTGAAATTAATTTAATTTGCAAATAACAAATTAAAAATAGTAAATTATATAAATACCTAGCAACATAATAATAAATTAAGGCGATGGTGTTTTATTTGACTGACGACAGTATAATAGAGACAGGGATTGAAGGATTAGACAGCATGCTCAAAGGAGGCGTGCCAATGAAAAACCAAACAATTATTGCTGGTGGACCTGGTGCAGGAAAAACACTGCTTTGCCTTGAAATATTATATAATAATGCTAAAAAAGGAATACCTGGCGTATTTATATCAATGGAAGAAGACCCTGGCCACATTGTAAGAAACTTCAAAAAAGCATTTCCTGATTTCTCTGACATTGATAAATTAATAGCAGATAAGATCCTTGTAATTGATGGGCAGGATCCTTCATCAAAGATAATGGGTACAAGTGATTATGAAAGATATACCTTTGGCACCATTGTAAGCGACATTGAAAATGAGATTCTTAAAAACAATGCAAAGATAGTCGTTATAGATTCATTGTCAATGCTTAGCCTTGTCCTGACAGATAAAGTAAACTATAGAAAATCAGTGCTTGCGCTTATTGCAAATTTTAACAGACTTGGTGTGACATCATTCCTTACATATGAACTTGACTCTAGCGAAAGGACGAATCTTAAGTTTGAAGCAGATTTCTTCTTGTTCGATGGGCTGCTTACGCTTTACCAGTCAAGCCAAGAGGACAGAAGAGCATTTCTTACAGAAATTGTAAAAATGAGAGGCGTGGACCATAGCCATGCACTAGTTCCATATGAAATAACAAGCCAGGGCATTAAGGTATATTCTATTAACTAATGAATGCATGAAAGAGCAATCAAAACGCAGCATACTAAATTTCTTAAACATAGGGCAGATAGCAGCAGAGGAACATAGGGCGGAATCACGAAAGGATACAGACAATGCTATTAACGAAATAAAAAGTAACTTTAATATACTATATTTTATTGCAATCATCCTTATTTTTATTGCCTTAATGATAATTTTCAACAGCATGTCTAAGCAGAATGCATCGCAGTTCAGCAGATGCAAAAGTATAATACTAAAAAGTTATAGAACTTCATGCTTTGCATCACTAGCAGCATACACAAAAAATATTTCTATGTGCACTTATACAGGCAATACAAGTGCATGCATTGAAAATATAGCAGAGGAGAGCAATAACTCTGCATATTGCAGAGGTCTTGAAAATGTATCTACGCAGAACTCTTGTATTCTTGCTGTAAGCATAAAAACTAATAATAGTACATTGTGCAACAGCATATCTAAGCTCAATAGATCAGCATGTATATTTTATTTTGCAAAATCACAAAACTTTAAGACAGTATCTTTAAGTGAATGTAGTAATATAACAAATAGCTCTGAAAATATGATATGCACTGATCTATTTTATTATAGAGCAATGTTTTCCTCTAAAAATTCAAGTTATTGCAGCTATCTGCCTGCAACGCAGAACCTTACGGTTATGTCATATATGCTTAATGCATCTACTTTACTAAGCCACGGAGAATACAACAGCTTAAATAAAATTTCTGAAAATATATCATTAACAAAAAATACGAGCAAAATAAACAATAGCATATTTAGCTCGCTGCAGCCATCAATAAACCAAGAATCAAATCTTATAGAATTTATTTCTGATAATATAACACCTCAAAATTTATGTTACTATGAATCTGCACTTGATTTGCATAATGCAAGCTATTGCAAGTTTGCTGGAAATCTTAACTTGCAGTGCAAATCAGTATTTGAAAATATTACACAGAGCAGTGGAGGGTACAGGAACACTAATTTTACAGAACTATTAAATCAGTGTAACAATCTTCCTTACTCAAATCTCACGGCACTTTGCAGAATAGGTCTTTACAGCCAATACGCAGTAATGGAAAAAAATGTATCTTACTGTTTAGAAAGCGGAAATCAGAGTATTGAAAATATATGCATATCAAACATGGCAGAGCAGATAAACAATTCATATTACTGCAGTTATCTTACAAATAGTACCCTTAGATTTGACTGTGAAGCACCATTTAATTTATCAATAGCAAAATAACAATGGACTTATAATAAAACAATAATACGTTAATGCATTACATCTTGCTAGAGGATAGCCGATTTTATTTATTATTTTGTTCTATTGAGTAGTTTATTGCATATTGGAGAGTCTGTGGAAGTGATGTATATTCGCAGTCTACAATAAATTCTGGGACAGATATGACATTATAGAACTTTGCAAGATTTGACTGTGATGTTAGAATTGATGAAGAGTTGCTAATGCATGCATTTAATTGCGTTGTATTTATGCCTGATCCGAGAGCAGTTTGGTACATAGTATAGTTCTGCATTGGAATTCCGTTGTAAATCTTGCTTAAATTTAGTACAAATCCATAGAAATTATGCTGCTTTGATGCGCAGGCAAGATAATCCCCAAGTAGCTGTGTTTTCTCTACCCCATAGGAATTATACAACCTTGTAGAACTTGACCCGAAGATAAAATAATAGCTTATATTTGCATTTGCATATCTTTTTGCCATTTTTGATGCATTGATTATTGAAGAGAACGCGCCTGGGGCATAAGGGTCATTGAAAAGGTATACAGGGATAGCATTTGATGATGATGGCGCACATGCAACCTTACCTGCAAGCTTTACTGTGCCAAAAGAGACAACTTTATTTAATGTGTTCTGAGGCATTACTATAGACTGCGTATAAAGGTTTATAATCGAGAGATTATTACCATTAAAAAGTATTGAAAAATTAAGCGTCTGATTATTGAGGGGGTCTTTGAACGGAACCTGCACAAAATATTTATTTTGATTTTCAAGGTAATAAATCTGTGTCTTATTTATATAGGAATAATATGGTAGAAGAGAAAATGTTGTATTTATAGATGCATAACCTGCTATTGCTTTTTCAGCAGCCTGCAGCACTTGAGTGTTGTTATTTTCCAGCTTTACACAGGAATTGTTAAGTATGCCATAGTTCACTGTCTGGTTTGGGCTTGAGCAGGAATTCAATGGCTTAAGCTTTGCAAAAGAGTATGCAAGGGCTATTAAAATAAGCACAAGAATTATCAAAGAGATATGAAGATAATCAAGCCCACCTCGCTTTGTAGCCTTGACAAGAAATACAGGGCTTTTTTCACCAACGCTTGCATTGGATTTATTGACTTTAGCTCTGCTGATTTTGCTATGTCTCTGCATAATATTCTCCCTTAATTTTAATTTTAAACAGTATACAATTATTATATTATATTATGTTATACTAAAAAAATTATTTATTATTTTGTATAATAACCTATATCGTATCTGCTTGTTAATTCCATTGCCTGAAACTTTTTGTTATAATAAAAGTTAAAAACACGGGCTCGGCGGGATTTCCATATTACTTATAGATTATCTTCATCCAAAAGTTTATTTTGAACCCGCGACCTTTAGCTTAGGACGCTATTGCTCTATCCAAGCTGAGCTACGAGCCCAAATTAGATTTAACAGCGTTATTATATTAGATAAATGGTTATTAATTTCTTGTGCTGAATTATTGATGGAACTATTTAA
>JAJYYU010000022.1 GCA_021800515.1 Microcaldota archaeon | reverse complement strand
AGGAGGTTATTGGATTGGTTTTATAATTTCCTTTTGGTGGATAAGCCTTTTGAATATCCCCCCTCTGAAAGAGTATAGTGTTGCAAGCACCCCACATGCAATAAATATTGAAAAACAGATATTAAAAGACCACATTGCCAACATAGGGTTATTTAATGAATTAAAATTTGCATTTATGAAACCCCAAATGCTTAATGGTTCAGGAGCATAGGATAAAAGAAGAATTTTTGATGAAAGGGGATTTTGGGTTACAAAGATAAACCCTGCTAAATACATGACAGCGCCTATTGCAATTAACACTGATAGAAGACTATTATAAAATGAATTTTCATCTACATCTGTTGTTATTATTAGCACGCCCGCAATCGCAAAAAAGTCTATTGCAAGTGGTGCAAATGGAACTGCAATCGGAATAAAGCCATAAATAGCTGGCCAAAACATTATAGAACCTATAAATACGATAAGAAATATATTTGCGTCTTTTATTAGCAGATAAAAAAGCATCCATACATCTGTAGTCAATAGGTTATTGAACTTTCTAAGTTTTCTTACATAATAACTTCTTCCTGTCTGAACTGAAAGTGCAATAACAGAAAGTATTGAGATAATTATTAAAATCCAGTTTGCTATATTTATAGTATTAGAAGGTTGGGCATATATTGTTGCTGTATTTAATAACATATTGAAAAATTGAATCATACTAATCATAATATAAAGGATTTTTAATCTTTTTAAATGTTTTTATAAATGTTACTGCTACTTATAAAACTTTGCTTATTAATTTTTAAATTTACACAGGAAGCAATCTCTATAGTTAATATTCTTTCGCTTTGAGAAGGTATACTTTCTAAAAGAGTATTTGAACACTGAAAAACTGCCTTCGATAATGAGTCTTTGATGAGGATTACTCTCTTTCTTCCAATTCTTTAGAGTCTGATTCTTTTTTCCTTTAGGGAGGTTCGCAAAAAACAGTACGTACTCAAGTTTTTATAGCTTGGGTAAAGTAAAGAGTGCGAATTATTTTACAAAGTCATTAGAGAGAAAGGAATAAATAGGATAAAAACAATAAATAGTACTGTGGTATTATGGTTAAAAAGATTAATAGACGCAACGAAAAGGCAAAGAAGCAAAATTTAAAGATAGGGATAAAATATAAAACCAATATAAAACATAAAAATAGCAGCAGCATAGCACATAAAAAAATGAATTTAAGTACTACACGGAAGAAAGCTACAATAAAACATAATTCTCTCACCAAGATCCTGCAAAAGAGGAAGGAGGTTAGGGAAGAGGTAGCTAGAAGCTTAAATGTCAGAAAAAGCAAGGCAATAGCCAACAAAGCAGATGTTTCTGAAACAGTGAATAAAAAAAGCATTTCAGAGGTTAAACAAAAAATAAACAACCTTGAAAATAAGGACCTTAATAATTATCTGCTTAATCTTGATGCAGCTGCCGCGGCTACAGAGGATCTACATAAAAGGGGTAGAAGAAAAAAAGAGAATAAAAACATTCCAAAACCAGAGGAGGCAGAAGAAATTATAACTAGCATATTCAACAACAAGGATATTGTAGGGTTTCTCACAAAGAATGTCAGTAAAAGGAGCACAGAGGTGCTTAATATGCTTGTAAGTCCGATGACTGATGAAGAGATTGCCATCAAATTAGACCTTAAGATAAATAATGTAAGAAGAATTCTCAATCTGATGCAAGGATATGGTCTTACAAAATATTATATCGCTAAAAATAGCAATGGATGGCTTTCGTTTGCATGGTACATAAATATAGACAAGGTAGATACTTTTTTTAACTATGTACGGCAGGAACGGGGGAATGCGCTTAAAGAAGACTGCAACGATTACTTTATATGCAACAGCTGCGGCAAGAAAAGCAATATCGTGCTTACATTCGATGAGGCATTTGATAATGGATTTAAATGCGCTTCCTGCGGAAACAGCTATGACAGAATAGAGCAGGAAGATGTGAAGAAATTAATTTATTAGTTTCTTACATTAATTTACCCCGGGAAATGAGGTGCCTTGCTGCATGCTTATTTAGTAGAAGCAATTTTAAATTTTTATACAAAATAAATTACTGAAATTACTTTTCTAAAGCGAGGTAGGGTAGCTAGGAGTACCCGCTGGGCTCATAACCCAGAGATCGGTGGTTCAAATCCACTCCTCGCTATTTTCATAAGTTCTAAGATAGAATGCAGAAAATATTTAAAAATAGGGTCAGTACGAAGACGATAGCATTGGGAGTAGTCCTGATAGGCGTCCTTATGGCTGCCATAGACACTACAATAGTAATCCTTGCACTGCCTACGATAGACCTTAAACTTAACGCATCACCACTCTACTCAATCTGGGTAATTCTCGCATATATACTTATACTTGCTGCATTCTCTTCACAAGTAGGCAAACTTGGGGACTTGCTAGGACGTGCAAAACTTTATAAATACGGGCTTGTTATATTCATTATAGGATCTGCATTATGCGGTCTATCACCTAATATAGATCTGCTTATTGGATCACGTATACTGCAGGCCTTTGGGGGAGTACTCATAGGGACTATAAGTAGTGCGGTCATAGCAGACCATTTTGAACCCCATGAAAGAGGCAGGGCTTTTGGGTATACTGCAATAGGATGGAATTTTGGCGCAATACTTGGAATATTTCTTGGGGGGTTCCTAACAACAATAGACTGGAGGTGGATATTTTTCATAAATGTGCCAATAGGTGCAGTTATAATACCTATTGCGATATATAAACTGCAGGATGTTGCAAAACCAAAGAAGGAGCATTTTGACTTTATAGGCATAAGTATTTTAAGTATAGGCCTTCTTGTGTTAACTCTTGGTGCAGTTTTTTCAATGTTTGATGGCCTGGCTCTGCGTGAAATAGTAATGTTTATTGTTTCTTTAATCCTGTTTGTTATTTTTATATTGATTGAACGAAAGAGCAAGTTCCCTACGATAGATTTTTCATTATTTAAAAAGAGGATTTTTTCATTTTCAATACTTGCATCAATGTTTCAAGGAATCGCATCTTTTGCTATCTTATTTATTCTTATACTTTATCTGCAAGGAATCCGTGGACTCAACCCCTTTGTTTCTAGTCTTTATCTACTTCCAGGTTATGCTTTAGGGGGTATTATTGCTCCATTTATGGGCAGGCTTTCTGATAAAATAGGCGCTAGAGTACCTGCAACAATAGGCCTTTTATTCATAATATCCGCATATATACTTTATTCAGTCTTTTTAGGCATCTCAAGCCCTCTTTATTATATTGCGCTTATAACAATGCTTACAGGAATAGGCAGTGCAATGTTTTTTCCTGCAAATACCAGTGCGATTATGGCAAATGCACCTAAAGACAAATATTCTATGGCTTCAGGACTTAATAGGATGCTTGGAAACATAGGTATGGTCCTTAGCTTTGTAATTGCACTTACTGTTATTTCTGCAGTTATCCCAAGAACCACTGCCTTTGCAATCTTTATGGGAAGCAGTATCTCCCTGACTGCTGCCCAAAGTAATTCATTTTTAAATGGAATACATTCTGTATTTTTCTCTTCAATGATAATAGTTGCATTTGCAGCAATAATGTCAGTAATAAGAGGTAAAGAAGATAGAAGATCAATACATTAGCATTTTATGGTAAATAAAATAGGTGTGAGAGGGTAGAGTTCCGTTATTCGTATAATCTTGTCTATATATGTAATAATATAAAACAAAATAATAAATAATAATTTAAATGTTGAAAACAAATAGATATTATTATTAACGGAACTGCGGGGTTATTATGGATCTAAATATTTCTTATGAAACAATCTGGCAAATCCTGCACAAAGAAAAACAAACAAATGAACTCCAATTAATTCCAAATACTTTTTACAATGATGTAGAACATTTTATTAAAATCAGCAAATCTGATATAAATATTAATAATGTAGATAATGATAACTCAGAAAATGACAAATTAAACACAAAAGAGAATATAGTCTTTTTACTTAACAAAATATTTGAAAAAAGAAAGCAAAAACTTTTAATTTATGTGGCATTCAACAAACAAATGCCTCAGCCACTGCCTGAAATTGAAATATCTTTTTATAATAGATTAAATGAACTAAAAAAAGAATTTACTTTAAATCTAGAAGAAAAAGCACAAGGCATATTTTTAAAGGTAATTTCAGACATTCCATCCATACGTCTCCCTTCAGGCGGAAAAATAGGTCCTCTGCAAAAAGATGAGATAATAAATATTAAAGAAAAAGAAAGCGAAGATATAAATTTTTTAATAAATAACTCTATATGCGTTAAATCTTAATTTTACTTTAATTTGAGAAGTTATATTAATATTTTCGCCTTATTATATTCTATTATCAATCAAATTCTATTATTAATTAATACTTAACCAATAAGCTGACAAAAAGGATTTTATGAAAATCGTAAAACAAATTAGAACATATTGCCCAAAATGCAATAAACATACTGCACATAAAGTTAAGATTTATTCGAAGAAACAGGATAGTGGGCTAAATATGGGGAATAGGAGAAGGGAAAGAAAGCTCAAAGGCTACACAGGAAAAGTAAAAGGGCAAGCAACAGTAAAAAAAGTAGCAAAAAGGCAAAAAATGCTACTGGAATGCAATGAATGCCACTATGTTGTTGAAAAAGTTTTTGATTACAGAACAAAAAAGAAGTTAGAGCTTAAGACGGAATAATTATAGGCAGGTATGAGCACATATATTCCCTGTGCTTTTACCATAATAAAATAATGATAAAATGGATCAACAAAATATTAAAAAAATTCCTTATCTAAAAGATCTTGTAATTGCAGAAGTTGTAAAAATAACAAATTTTGGCGCATACTGCAAATTAATAGAATACAATAATGTCGATGCCTTTTTGCCAATAAAAGAAGTTTCATCAGGATGGATAAAAAATATACATATTTTTATACACAATAACCAGAAACTCGTATGTAGAGTAATATTTTTTGACAAGCAGAAGAACACGATAGACATATCCTTAAAAAAGGTAACTCCAAAAGAGTCTAAGGAAAAAATAAAAGAATACAACCTTGAAAAAAGGTCTGAAAATTTATTTATACAAGCTATAAACAAATCCCAAAACCAGCAGCATAAAGATGAGCTTATCTCAGCAGCAATTTCAGAATTTAAGTCATTTACCAATTTCATATACAATGCAAATAATAATACAAAAGAATATTCTGCATCAGCATTGCCTAAAAAATTCAAGGAAGTGGTTGCAAAACTTGTCAAAGCAAATAAAAAAGAAAAAAAATACCCTGTCTCCTATATCCTTACTATGCTTACTTATAACACTCTTTCAGGAATTTCAGAACTAACTTCAATCCTTCTTTATTTGCAGAACCAAGACATAATTGTTTCATATATAAGTGCGCCAAAATACAGGTTAATAGCATATGGAAAAAATTATCTTGAGGCAGAGGAAAAGATAAAGCACGCAGTAAATGGGGCAAAGGAGAGACTTAAAAATGGCGTATTCGAAATCGAAAAGGAAAAACTCAAAAAACAAAAAGAGAATATAATAGATGAATTAAATGATTGACTTTACGAGCACAACTATTGTAAAATCCCCAAAAAGTAAGATCCTACCAAAAAACGCAGTATTTATTGTAGGTTTGCCAGGCCTTGGCAGCATTGGGTCAATCGTTGTTGATTTGCTTATAAAGCAGTTTAAAGGAGTTCCACTCGCGACAATGTACTCAAATAAATTTCCTCCCCATGTCCTTATGCTTGAAAATGGGGAAATAAGATTCTTAAACAATACATTTTATTTTATAAAAGGACCCAACAAAAAAAATGACCTTGTTTTGCTCACAGGCGATACTCAGGCAGTGACTCCAGAAGGCCAATATGAAGTAAATGCAAAAATAATAAATTTTTTCAAGACTGAAATAAAGGGCAAATTCATGCTTGCCATAGGTGGCTATGCACAGCAGGAGACTGAAATATCTACACCAAGAGTTTTTGGAAACGTTACAGATGAAAAGTTAATCGGAAGATTTAAAAATTACAACATTATTTTTAATCAGACAAGAGGCCTGATATACGGCTCGCTAGGATTATTGATGGCAATGGCCAAATCAAATGATATTGAAGGACTTTGCCTCATGGGGGAGGTGCAAAATGTGGAGCTTGATCCGAATGCGATCAAATCAGTTCTATCGGTTTTAAATAAACTCCTTGGCATAACAATAAATACAAAAGATATTGATGAACTGATAAAGACAATGGACAAGACTAATGCAAAACTGCTTCAGGACTTGAATATGCCTGCTCAATTGAATAACGATGAAACGCAGCCTTCTTATATTAGATAGACATCTGCATTCTGGTTTTATGGTTAAAAGAACACTGCTGACACTGGATTACAAAGGCGCAGTCGCCGCTCTTCTGCTCGGCATAGCTCTTTTTGTATTTGGTAGTAAACATAGCAACTATATATTCTCTGAGTTTTTTGTTTTGTCAATGGTATTATTCCTTGTTCTCTCTGCAATTGCAACCAAAATAGGCATGCAGTATAAAAAACAGTCCAATCTTTATGAATACAAAAGAAGCGTAAAAAATGTACTATCAAATGGCCTAGCGCCTCTTGCAATGAGCATCTTGTTTTATTTCTCAGGCTCATTTTTATTTATCATAGGTTTCTCATCAGTTGTGGCTGCAATATCTGCAGACAAATTTAGCAGTGAGATAGGTGTTTTAAATGGCAAGCCCCGGCTCATTTTTGGCATGAAAAAAGTAAAAAAAGGTACATCAGGAGGAATAAGTCTTCTCGGCCTTGGCGCAGGGCTAGCTGCATCTATTGCAATAACTATTTTCTCTGCAATTTACCTTTATTTCATACTTTCTACTACAGATACTCTACTGTTTGCCTTTATATTTCTAACCATTCTAATCTCAGGATTCAGTGGCACTATAATAGATTCAATATTTGGTTATTTTGAAAACAAAGGGATTGGCACCAAGCATACAACAAACTTCCTTGCTAGCCTGATTGCAGGTTTTGTAGGGATACTGATATTTTTGGCCCTCCTTCTAATTTAATTCTTTCAGATTGCAGTGCATATTTATTACTGGTTTCTGCATTGCATTTTATTAAAATCTCTTCTCATTTTTGCATTAAGTTTATAATACTGAGAGTATAAATATTATAATAATTTATATGCAGTATAACTGCAGAATGACAATTTGATTAAATCTTTGGTGATTTTATAATAAAACAAAGTGTTTTAAATATAGGTACTCTTGGGCACATAGACCATGGAAAAACTTCTTTAACTAAAGCTCTTACTCATCAGTGGACTGACAAGCATAGCGAAAGCATAAAAAGGAACATGACAATAAAGCTAGGCTATGCAGACTCTGTTATAAACAAATGTAGCGAGTGTGAAGGACCCGAGGCGTATACTCTTGAAAACAAGTGCGAATGCGGAAAGCCTGCAAAGGAGTTGATGCGCATATCAATTCTTGATGCACCTGGCCATGAGACGCTGATGGCAACTGCGATAGCAGGATCAAGTGTTATAGATGCAATACTTTTTATAATAGCAGCAAATGAACCATGCCCAATGCAGCAGACAAAGGAGCACCTGATGATAATAAATATACTTAACATAAAAAATGTTATAATAGTGCAGACAAAAGTTGACATAGTAGGCAAGGAAAAAGCAATTGCGCACTATAATCAGATAAAAGATTTCATAAAAGGGAGCAGCATTGAAGATGCACCTATTGTTCCTGTAATGACTAACCAGAATATAAATATAGATGCGCTGATGGAAAAAATAGCAGGTTTTAAAATTCCAGTACGGGATTTGGATTCAGACCCTATAATGTATGTAGTAAGGTCTTTTGATGTTAATAAACCTGGTACAAAGATAGAAGCATTATCAGGGGGAGTTATAGGAGGTGCGATAACAAAAGGCAGATTCAAAACAGGGGAAGAGATAGAAATACGGCCAGGGATTAAAATTGAAGCTAAAAAAGAAAAGTCCAAATTCACATATAAAGCAATAAGGACTAAAATAACAAAGCTTTACAATGGCAATAATGTGCTTGAGGAGGCAGTTCCAGGAGGCCTGGTAGGCATCTCAACACAGATGGATCCTTCATTTGCAAAGGCAGATAACCTTGTTGGCAATATAGTCGGAATTCCGGGAAAGCTGCCTGATATGGTCAATGAAATCAATATCACATTCTTTAAGATGAAGCGGAACGATATCCCTGACATACAGTTAAAGGAGAACGAACCGCTGATTCTTGGTGCAGGTACAGCAACGCTTGTGGGGTATGTAAAAAGCATAAAGAAACAGCAAGTGCATATTCAGTTAAAACATCCTGCATGCATAGAAAAAAGCAGCAAAATCGCAATAATGCAGAATATAGGCCAAAGATGGAGATTAGTTGGCCATGGCACCCTGCTATGATTTACTTCGCCTTTCTTAAAAATGGGACGTAAAGATATCCGAATGTTTTGTTTCTGACTATCTTTGCCTGTGCATTGTTTATTTTTACAATCCAGTCCCCTTTATAACCATATTCACCATTGTATTTAAATGGTTCTGTTATATTTAGTGCATAGATGCTGTTTTCAAGCATATTCTTTGTTTCTATACAATAAAGCCCCTTCGAAAGCAGGCGCGTTATAATGCTTGTTTTAACATTAGGTAGTTCCTCAACAGTCTCCTCAACTCTTCTGTCCTCTGCAAGGTAAAGAATTTTATATTTTTCAATAAACTTCTCCTTGCTCAATGAAAGATAGGCCTCGCCATTAATATTTGACAGAATGCATTCTCCATTTTCATAGTGCTTTGTTTCTTTTATATTGCCTAATTTTATACTGTATTCTCCTTTTTTGTCAGCAATTTCAAATCTCCGTAGTTTGCATATTTCTATAACTTTTAATGCCTCTGGGGATTTGAAGATGTCTATGCTGCTTAAATCTATGCCTGTAAAAATTGTTTTAGTTCTGTACTTATTTTTTATATTTTGATCAGTATTTTTTATTATCAAAGAAACACTTTATGTATTGTAAACTAACTAATATGTGTATTGTAACAACCTGATATTTAAATTTTATTTCCCGCTGGGCTTTTCATAAAAATTCAAGTTTTGCATAAAGTATAGCAATGCGACTTATATAATGTGCATAATAGATTAATTTTTTAACAAAATTGCCAAAAAGCCAATAAAATTAGTTGTAAACTGATGCCCCACATTTAATTAATAAATAATGCGTCTTTGATTGGTTGCTTAACAGTGTACTATGTCATTCTTCAAATTCTGTACGTGTTTTTATTTCACCAGCAATATTTTGGTTCAGCATTTTTTTTGCCTCTTCATTTTTAAAATTTCCAAGCAGCCACCCCAACTTTACATAAGCAGTTTCAGGCGTCATATCTTCACAATAAACGACACCAAGCTCGTTTAGAATCCTAAGATTTCTATAAACATAAGGGTTTGTCCTTCCAAATATGCACTGTGAGGTCATCCCTACAATTATTCCTGCATCTACTGCCCTTTTTATGCTTTCTGTCCACCTAAACTCGTTATGCGTACCTGATACTGGAGCGTGGCCAAGCCCAGTGCCCTCAATAATAATACCCCTATATTTTTTATCTATATAAAAATCTATTATCCCTGGGTCAGAATTCGGATAAACCTTAATAAGAGCTACTTTACTCTCAAATTCAATTAGTGGTTGAGTATAGTTTATTGCGCTATGCCTTTTTTTATGCATGTTTGTAATTTCTATCTCACCAGCCTGAGAAACAAGGGCTATTGGTTTGTCGTTTACAGGCCTAAATGCATCTCTTCTGGAAGTATGCATCTTCCGTGCCTTTGTACCGCGTATGAATGCGCAGAAATCATCATTTGAGGAATTATGCATACATATTCCAACTTCTGCAATGTCTGATTTTGATGCGATATGTGTGGCGCAGACAAGATTCATAAATGCATCGCTTGAACCCCTATCACTGCTGCGCTGTGATCCTGTAAGTACTATTGGAATAGGTACGTCGCCAAGCATGAAGCTCAATGCACTTGCAGTGTAATGCATTGTGTCTGTCCCATGGGTTATGACAATACCTCTCAAATTATTATTGTTATTTATAAGTTCTGAAATCCTCAATGCAATCTTCTGCCATTCTATATAGGTCATATCTTCGCTTGCTATGCTGAAAAGGTTTTCAACATTTATATTTGCAATCTTTGAAAGTTCAGGAACTTCATGCAATAGCTCCTCTGGCTTAAGCAGCATGTAAACTCCGCCTGTTTTATAATCTACTTTGCTGCCTATCGTTCCTCCGGTATAAATTAGTGCTATATCAGGAAGCTCTGCAGTATGTGAAATATCTGATTTTGGAAATTCAAATTTAAAATCTGCATCTCGTATTTTTTGGATTTTAGTTTCGGGCTTAAATTCAATGCCTACATTATATCCATTTTTTAATTTGATGACAAGAATATCGCTATCGCTTGAATCCGGCTTCGGCATTATTTCTCCAGTTATGTTATTAGGCTCAATCTTAACTAGGTCCCCGGGGTTTATTTTATTTTCTGATAATACCTCAATTATTTTTTTGCTGTACATATAATCATGTGATCTCAAACTTTATTTAATTCATTTGATTCGAATGGCGAAGCATTATAACCAAGTTTTGCAAGGTTTCTTGCAAATCTATCTTTATTTGTCCCATAAGTAAATATTTTTTTAGGGGCCACCTTTTCAATATATTCTATGCTTTGTTCAAAGTCTGCATGGTTGCTTAATTCAAAAGTGGCATCTGAATTGAACTTCATTATTTTTGTAAGCCCACTTGCAACTGCGGTATATGCTCTTTTTTTATATGCCTTTGTAAGCTCTATTTTAAGGCTGTTTAGTCTACCAAGTTCAACAATGCCTACAAAGTTCTTAGACATTATTTCATCATAGCCAGAATCTGCTTCATAAACAGATGCATATTTCAGATCTTCTCCAAAATTTATATAAACTCTATTTATTGCACAAGTCTGCCTGTTAACTATAGGAATAATTCCTATTTCGTTCAATATCTTTATAATATCTTGTGCTTTGCCAAGCGAATAAGATCCAAAAAATATATTGCCTGTTTCAATCTTTTCAAGAACCCAGTCCTGTATCTTTTTCTTTGTCTCACTATTTTCCTCAAATTTTATTTCTGGATCAGGATATGTTGAATCTATTATAAGTATGTCTGCATTTTTTGTCTCAATACGCTTTCCAATAAATGGGCTCTGCATCTGGAAGTCTCCTGAATACAGAATTGATTGGCTTTTTTGTTCATTGTAGTAAAACAACTGTGAGGCACCAAGTATATGCCCGGAATCTAACAGTTTGATTCCAAGCTCTGAAAAATCCAGATTAATATTAAATAAGTTGCTTGAGCTTGTACGTGCTTTGATCAGTTCTATAGTTTGATAACTAGAAAGTATGCTTCGTGCTGTTGACAGAGCAGACATATGGTCCGTATGTGCATGTGAAATGAAATCTATTGTAGCTCCTGCCTCCTTTTTATCAAGAGATATTTTTTCATTATTTGCTATAAGCATTCTATTACCTTATTATTGCTGACTATGCCAAACCATTTTAGATAACAAATTCATATAAATATATATAAAACAGATATACTTTTTAAATTAATACTAACAATTAAATTGAATAATTAAATTATTAATAGTGAAAATTATTAATTTACAACGCCTAATTATATATTAAATTAATTAAAATCGCTAAAAATAAGTGGATTCTATGGTTGAAAAGGTTGTTATTTTAGGATCAGGCCCTGCAGGGCTTACTGCTGCACTATATGCTGCAAGAGATGATTTAAAACCAATTATAATAGGAGGTTTCAATGCAGGCGGTCAGCTTATGCTTACAACAGAAGTTGAAAATTATCCGGGGTTTCCAAGCGGGATCTATGGTGCGGAATTAATTGATAACATGCGAAAACAGGCTGAGAAATTCGGAGCAATCTTTGTAAATGATGATGTTAAAGAGGTAAATTTTAATTCAAGTCCTTTTAAATTGAAGACATCGACTGAAGTTTTTGATGCACATTCTGTTATTATTGCAACAGGCGCGTCTGCTAAATGGCTTGGTCTAGAATCAGAAAAAAAGTTCATTGGAAAGGGAATCAGTTCCTGCGCAACATGCGATGCTGCATTTTTTAGGAACAAAGAAGTTGCTGTTGTTGGCGGTGGAGACACTGCTTTAGAAGATGCAATATTTCTTACAAAGTTCGCTACGAAAGTGCATATAATACATAGAAGGGAGGAATTCAAAGCGAGCAGGCTGGCGCAGGACAGGGTGAAGGCAAATCCAAAAATAGATCTTATTCTTAATAGTGAAGTTATAGAAATTCTTGGCGAAAGCTCAGTTACAGGTGCAAAGATTAGAAATAACAAGACAAATAAAATAACAGAAATAAAAATTGATGGTCTGTTTGTTGCAATAGGATACAAGCCGAATACAGATTTCTTAAAAGAGGCTATTAAGCTTGATGAGCAGGGTTATATTATAGTTTCTGATGAGGTAAAGACAAATATTGACGGCATTTTTGTTGCTGGTGATGTTGCAGACAAAATATACAAGCAAGCAGTCATTGCAGCAGGCGCAGGCGCAAAAGCTGCCCTTGAAGTGAGATTTTATCTGCAGAAAAAAAATATAATTTAAAAAGACAAATAGATGGCAGAACTCCCTTGCCTATTGTACATACGAATATATTGTGTATTTACGATGTTAAGGATTTTATAAAAAGGTAGTAAAACAAAAGTTATTGATTAAATATTTCTTTTTTGAGACAGAAGCAGGACCCAGAATTTCTTAAAAATAATTTAAGAATATCTGCGCATGAGTATGTTAAAATTCATATGATAATAATGGCCAGAAAATATAAGTTTGCAGATATATTCTATCCTAAAAATAAGGTGTTGCTTGAAAATACTGTCAACACCTTAATTGCAGATGCTGTTGTAGATCCTGCAGTAGCAAATGCCTATTCCTATGTATCTCCTCATGCAGGATATATTTATTCCGGTTCTGTAGCAGCATGCACCTATAAAGCACTGTCACAAAATAAGCATTTTAGCAATATTGATACAATAATAATTATTGGGCCTAACCATACAGGTAATGGGGAGGATATTTCAGTTTCTATGCAGGACTGGGAAACCCCTCTCGGCATATTGAAAAACAATACAACTCTTTCTGGTCTAATTGCAGCTAATGGCATAAAAGTCGATGAATCTGCTCATTCTGACGAACATTCTATAGAAGTGCAGCTACCCTTTTTAAATATCATCGCACCAACAAAAAAATTTTGTTTTATCTGTATGCTGGATCAATCTGAGGAGTCTAGCATAAAACTGGCAAATTCTATAATATCCGCAGTTAGAAAACTCAATTCAAATGCAGTTATTGTCGCGAGCTCTGATTTTGATCATTATGAATCAAGGAGCGAGGCAGCAAGGAAGGATAGCCTGCTCATCAAGTCGCTATCAAGGCTTGATTATGAGTCTTTCAATAGGTCTGCCGTGGAATTAAATGATAGTGCATGCGGAATTGGCCCTATAATGGCTGCGCTTCTGTTCTCAAAGTCAATGGGTGCAATAAAATCCCTCCTGCTCAGATATTCTGATTCAGGCAGTGTGACAAAAGATTATTCAAGTGTTGTTGCGTATGCCTCTCTTGTTTTTATTTAAATCATTGCCTTATATGTGATATATGTAATTTTAATTATGAAATAAATAAAATAGAATAAATAAAAAATAAAATAGAATAAATAAAAACCAGGCTAATCCAATAACTCAATGAGAGTAAAAAGCTTAATATATCTTATATGCTATTCTATTATTTGTGATTACATGGCCAAAAAGCAAAAAGATGTTGTTTGTGGAATGGATGTGGATGAAAACTCAAAATTCAAGTCTAATTATAACAAACAAAACTATTATTTCTGCAGCGAATCCTGCAAGAAGGAATTCGATAGAAATCCTAAGAAATACGCACACTGAGCCGGCATTCGTTTTTTATCGGATTTAAAATAAGGTTTAAAAATAATTGCGTCTTTATTTAATATAGCTGTTTATTTTAAGCCTATTTTAAACTATATAGATGGCAGGATAGTATCAGAATAGCAAATTGATAAAATGAATTTCAAACAATATGTTGAGCAGCATAGACAAAAAGTTTATG
>JAJYYU010000021.1 GCA_021800515.1 Microcaldota archaeon | reverse complement strand
TTAATCTTTTTTTGACTTGAACATATTCAGCAGGAGCGAGTTTGATACGACTGTAACTGAGCTGAATGCCATTGCAACCGCTGAAAGTATGGGCAAGGTGCTGTATATGCTAAAGCCGAATATTGGTATCAGCGCACCTGCAGCTACAGGTATTAATATAGCGTTATATCCGAATGCCCATGCAAGGTTCTGCTTTATTTTGCTCATTGTCTTTCTACCAATCTGTATTGCGGCTGCAACATTATAAATGCTGTTGCCGATAAGCACTATGCTTCCGGTTTCTTTTGCAACGTCTGTGCCTGATCCTATAGCTATTCCTAAGTCTGCCTTTGCAAGCGCTGGCGCATCATTTATGCCATCTCCGACTACTGCGACTTTTTTTCCGCTAGCCTGCAGCTGGCTTATTTTTTCCATTTTATCCTTAGGTTTTGCATTTGCAAGAATGTTTTTTATTCCAATGTATGCAGCGACATTTTTTACTGCTATTTCATTGTCTCCGCTTATTATCCATGGCTCTATGCCCATTTTATTAAGCATCTCAATTGTTTTTTTTGCATCCTTTCTAATATCATCCTCAAGTGCAATGATGCCTACTGCTTCTCCATTGATACCCAAGTACAGCACTGTTTTTCCACTGTTTTCAAGTGAATTTTTTCGTGATCTGATGCCAGTGCTTATTTTCTTGAATACTCTTTCGCTGCCTACTGAAATAAGTTTTCCTTTGTATTCTGCAACCACGCCATATCCCTGCAGGTACTTAAATTTCTTAGGGAACTCTATTTCCACTTTCATTGATTTTGCAGCACTTATTATTGCTTTTCCTATTGGATGCTCTGAATTTGATTCAGCAGATGCTGCGAGCTGCAGCAGAGTGCGTTTATTATATCTTCCAAAAGCCTCAATTCTAGCTACGCGCAGGTTTCCTGTAGTCAGCGTGCCTGTCTTGTCAAATATAATCGTATCTATTTTGTTTGATGCTTCTATTGCTTCTCCTTTTTTCACAAGTATTCCTTCTTTTGCTGCAACTCCTGATGATACAAGCAGTGCAGCAGGCGTTGCAATTCCAAGTGCACATGGGCATGCGATTATAAGTACGCTGATAAAGATCAGCACAGATGTCATTGCAGGTGCTCCTAGAACATACCATGCAGATGAAGAGACTATGGCGGCTAGTACGACAATAGGAACGAAAACAGAAGATATCCTATCTACAAGCTGCTGGACAGGAATCCTGCCCTGCAATGCACCCTCAACTGTTTTTATTATATCTGCCAGGACTGTTTCATTTCCTACCTTTTCTGCCTTGATCCTTATTGCTCCTGACAGGTTTATCGTCCCTCCTATTACTTTGTCATTGACTGTCTTGTTGGCAGGCATGCTCTCTCCAGTAATCATTGATTCATCAACGCTTGTCTCCCCATATATAATTATGGAATCTGTTGGTATTTTCTCGCCGGGCTTGACAAGCAGTATATCTCCTTTCTTGATTTCCTCAGAATCAATATCTATTATTTTTTTATTTTTTATAATATGCGCAGTCTTTGGTTTAAGTTCAGCAAGTCTTTTTATGGCGTCCCCTGCTCTGGATTCGCTTATCCTCTGTAAGTAAGTTCCTGTTAAAATCAGGGATATGATCAGAGCAGAAGTATCAAAGTACAGGCCGCTTGCAGGGAATATATGTGGAGCAAGCACTATAGCAGTGCTGAATGCCCAAGCCGCGCTTGTGCCTATGCTTATCAAGGTATCCATATTGCTTGAAAGGTTCTTGATGGCTGCATATGCACCTTTGTAAAATCTAAGCCCTGGATAAAACTGCACAATACTTGCAAGCGCAAGCATCAGTATCTTAGAATATGCGAAGGATGAAAGGAATACATAGTTTATTGCGAGAATTATTGCGGACAATGACCACGCTATGGCAAGTTCTTTTTTCATTTCCCGCATTTCTTTCTCAGGCTTTTCAAATTGTATTTTGCATGAGGGGCTGCAGAAGTAATAATGGAGTCCATTTTTTGTAGATTCAAGGTGCGAGTGCTTTTCGTCTACATACATTCCGCATATAGGATCATTTGCCATATTTTATTAATGCAATCCATATTTATATAATTTTGTAAGATTGGCTAGCTTGATTTATAGAAAAGATTTATTAATATTACATAGGAATAATATTATATTATAAGGAATTAATAAACTCTTACGCGTTGGTAAAATGGCAAAAGATGAAAATGAAGGGGAGCTAGAAAGCATTGATGATATTGAACAGAAGTTCCGCAAGATAATAAAATATGGACTTGTTTCAGAAGCAAAAGATTTTGCTGAAAGGCGGGAGATAAAAAAATCAACCCAAAATGCGATTGCCTATGATGTTTTCCATGATACTGTAACTAGAATGAGCGCAAACAAGAGCATATTAAAACACGAAGTCTCTATTCCTATTGATATTGCACACACCTTTGGTTTTCGGGCTGAACTTAAAAGCCATGCAGGTGCAGCAATACATGACTATTGTAAGGCTAAAAAAGACACAAGCACACTTAAAAGAATAAAGCAGGAATTCCCTGAATACTTCTGATTTTGCTTATAAATGGCCTGTGCTGCAGTAGCCGGTCTATTTGCAAATAGTTTTATTTGTTAGTGCCAAAATTTAATCAAATAATAAAATGATAAGATGGCTGATTTCCGAATAGATCCATGGGCTGTAGAAGGGAAGGTAGATTATGACAAAGCAGTCAAAAATTTCGGCATAAGCTACATTGACAATGCATTAATGGAAAGGATAAAAAAGCATACAGGTGAGCTGCATTATCTTTTGTCAAGAAACATTTATTTTGCGCATAGGGACTTAAACTGGATTCTTGATGAGTATGAAAAAGGCAATAAATTTTATATATACACAGGAATTGCGCCATCAGGTTCAATGACCCTTGCTCATCTTATCCCATTTATCTTTACGCAATGGCTGCAGGAAAAGTTCGGAGCCGAAGTTTATATACAGATACCTGATGAGGAAAAATACCTTTCAAAGAAAAACATTGATCTTGATACTATACATAGGCTTGCATATGAAGATGCCCTTGATATAATATCTCTTGGATTCGATGAAAAAAAGACAAAGATTTTCTTTGATACAGAATATGCTAATGTCCTGTACAAGCAAGCAGTCAGAGTTGCAAAGCATATAACTTTTTCTAATGTAAAGGATGCATTTGGTATGACAAATGAGACAAATATAGGCTGGATATTTTATACGTCAATGCAGGCAGTGCCGGCATTTCTGAAATCTGTAGAGGAAGGCCATAATGTACCATGCATTATTCCGCTTGCCATAGACCAGGATGTGCATTTCAGAATAGCTAGAGATGTAATTGAAAAATTAGGATATTACAAGCCTGCAATAGTGCATGCGAAGTTCCTGCCTGCGCTTAATGGTGCTTCTAAGATGTCTGCAAGTGATCCTTTGAATACCATCTACTTAAATGATGATGTAGATACTGTAAATAAAAAAATACAGAGGGCATTTACGGGCCAGCAGGCAACTGCTGAATTGCAAAGGAAATTCGGTGGTGATCCTGACAAATGTGTTGTATGCCAATATTATAGATATTTGTTCGAGCCTGATGATACTAAATTGAAGCAGATATTTGACAGTGAAAGAAGCGGAACGCTGCTTGCAGGGGAGCATAAAAAGGATCTTGCAGATAGGGTAAATGCATTTTTAGCAGACCACAGAGCCAAAAAAGAGAAATATAAAAATTTGCTAAATAAGTATATCCTAAGGTAAATCAAGGCCGGTAAAGCTGCAATGGATAACAATTTATTGACTAATTCCTTAGCGCATAAGATTTTCTTTCAAAAATCCAAAACCTCTCCTAAATTCCTGGCTGTATTCTTTGCTATGTGTTGGACATTTGTCAAACCTGTACAAATGATTTAAATATCTTGTTTTTCATTAATATACCTATTGATGTAATTATTAATGTAATTATTGATATAACTGTTGATGTAAGAGGTTGTTATAATGGAAAAAACAAAATCTGTCTATAAAATTCCTGAAGACAGGTACGCACCTGTGGCAGAGATAATAAGGAAGGATGAGGATAAGAAGCGCCCAGAAATGCCTATTATAGACTACAATATTTTCAATCAAGTAACAAATGAGCCTCTAAGAAAAATAAGAAGGGAGGGAAACGCATAGTTTCTTTTTATCTTTTTTATTTGCAGTGTTGTACGTTTGATTTTAAGGGACACTAGTAATAAGTATCAGTATCAAATAGGTAAATCTGCTATATATTATTTGAACTGGTAAAGTATCCATTATTCGCTTATAATAAATATCTATTTAAAATTTTGTCTTCAATAATTAATTATATAGCCCCATAGTCTAGTGGTCATTGCTATGTTTAAATATAGCAACTACAAAAGGACGGCAGACTCTGGCTCTGCTAACGCCAGTCCGAATCTGGCTGGGGCTATTATAGTTAGATGCTTTTTCTATTTTTCTATATAATCTATATAAAATATCATTCTGGACTTATAGGTAGGATATAATTATTAATGATGAAAGTTTATACAAAATTAATAAAAATCATAAATTTATTAATTTTTTATAAATATAACGGATAAAAATGATATAATGACTGAATTAGTTTTTATTTCAGTACCTTATTCAGAAAATCCTGAGAAGGGGGTTAAGCTTGCAATAATGGCAGGACATTATATTAAAGATAAACTAAACAAGGTGCCGATAAGCCCTTTATTATTTTTTAAAGAAGTATTTGAAAAAAATTATGACAACTCTATAAATGCATGCAAAACAGTTATATCAAAATGCGATTCAATGCTTATTGTTGATACTGGCAAGCTTTCAAAAGGCCAAAAAATAGAATTTGAATTTGCAAAGCAGAATAATATACCCTGTATCATGATTCATGAAGATGAGATATAGTTGCCTTAACAAAGTAAGCGGGAAATTCCTGTGGCTTATCTGTGCGAAATGTCTCTAATAATTGAAGAAACAAGGCAAGAATAAAATTACCAACAGAAAAATAAACAAACAGAAAAAGATAAAGAATATATTAAAAACAAAAAAATAAAAAAAAGACCGCAGCTGCCTGCAGTCAGTTATTATGGAAAAATAGTAGGATTCAGTTACTGTACAATTTCGCCTATTCCGAATCTTGCCTTTACTTCTGTGACTCTTATTTTAACTTTTTCCCCTACCTTTGCACCTTTTATAAATATGACAAATCCGTCTTTTTTTGCAATTCCATCTCCTTGTGATGCAACTGCTTCGATTTCGACTTCAAGCTCATCTCCAGGTTTTATTGGCTTTGGTAAGAAATAGTTTTGTCTTATTTTCATACCTCCTCTATGTTCTCTTCCATGTTCATGTTCATTGTTTCCAAAGGATCTTCCATTATGTCCTTCATTGCCTTCTTCATTTTCATTTCTCATTTAATCTTTCCTATACTAGGTATTTATTTTTTTAGTATAATTAGTTATATCTAATGTATTTAAAATAATTTCTGTTTATTGCGCCCTGCTGGTCGTTCTTGGTTTTTAGAGTTCGTAGTAATTAATAAATAAAATTCTTATTAATAATATTATTGCAATTGTGGTGATTACAATCTCAAAATTTTACATAACTACACCAATATACTATGCAAATGATAAGCTCCACCTAGGTCATGCAAACAGCAATGTAATTGCAGATGTGTTGGCAAGATGGCATAGGTTGATTGGGGATGATGTCTTTTTTGTCACAGGAAGCGATGAACATGGCGAAAAAATAGAAAAGGCAGCAGTTGCAGCAGGGATGCAGAACATAGATTTTGTTGACTATGAGGTTAAAAAGTTCAAGGAGCTATGGCAGCGGCTTAATATAAGCAATGACCGTTTTATAAGGACTACTGAACATGCACATGAGGAGGCAGTTAAGGCTTTTGTAGAGTTATTAAACAAGAATCAGGACATATACAAGGCAAAATACAGCGGATGGTATTGCGTGTATGAAGAGACCTTTTGGACAGAACTTGAGCTTAAGAATGGAAAATGCCCAGAATGCGGCAGGGATGTAAAGATACTTGAGGAGGATGCATATTTTTTTAGGCTAAGCAAATATCAAGATAAGCTTCTTGATTTCTACAATAAGAACTCATTTATCCTGCCAAAGTATAGGCAGACTGAGATGCTTAATAGGATTTCTGGCGGGCTCAAGGATATAAGCATTACACGGCCGTCTGTTAAGTGGGCTATACAGTTCCCATTTGATTCTAATCAATACATATATGTATGGGTCGATGCGCTTGTAAACTACTTGAGTGCCTTAGGCTGGCCGAACAGTGATGTAGATTTCAATAAGTTCTGGCCCCCCGACGTGCATGTTATAGGCAAGGACATAAACTGGTTCCATTCTGTAGTGTGGCCTGCGCTGCTAATGTCATGCGGATTGCAGCTCCCTTCAAATATACTTGCAACAGGTTTCTGGACTGTAAACAATGAAAAAATGTCCAAAAGCAAGGGCAATGTTATAGATCCTATATCCCTAATTGACAAGTACTCAGCAGATGCTTTAAGATACTTCTTGATAAAAGAAAAAAGCATAGGAGAAGATGGCAGTTTCTCTAACGATGCATTTATAGCAAGGATTAATGGGGAGCTTGTGGCAGATCTCGGAAATCTTGTATATAGAGTGCTGACGCTCGCAGAAAAAGCAGAAGAAGGCGCAAAATTTGAAGGAAGGAATGAGCTTGGCAAAAAACTAGAGCTGGAAAAACTGGAAAAAGCAATGGCAGATTTTGATATTAATCTTGGTCTTAATATAATCTGGCAATTTATAAGGGAAGCAAACAAGTATATAAATGATAACAAGGCATGGGCATTGCAGGGCGCAGAGCTTTCAAATGCACTATATAACCTTCTTGAATCCTGCAGGCTTATATCAATATTAATATATCCATTTATGCCTGAAACAGGCGAAAAAATAGCTGCGCAACTAGGCACAAAAATAGAGTTTAAATATTGTTCATTTTCGCCTGATGGAAAATTCAGCGGAAAAATAAAAAAAGGAGACTACTTATTCAAAAAAATAAAAATCTAAAATCTATATAAATAAATTAAATTCTATAATAAATTAAATAAACTTAAAAGGAATTATATTTAGATAGGTTAATAAATAAATAATTAAAATAAAATATAAAAATAAAAAATATAAAACAAATGTTTCTATGGCAAAACAAGTCTTGCAGTTAAAGCAGAAAAATTCTGCATATAGGAATCAAGTTAACCCTAATGCAAATATCAGCCGTATACTGATGCTTATTTTAACGCTTTTTGTTCTATTTATGCTTGTATTTTTTAAAACAGCATTGCGCATTGAAAATACACTTATCTCTATAGCGAATAACACATCACACGCAAATAGTATAAATATAGAAAATATACACAACAATTACTATATCCGAGGCAATGCTTCTATAGCAGTATATACATCTTTATCTGCTAGCGAGATATACTATCTCACTATAAGCTTAAGTAAGGGAAATAAGACTTTAGATTCAATAAAAATTAGTAATTACGGAAATAATATTTATCCTATTTACCCTAATCCCTCGAATAAGACTATATCTTCTACCCAAATTCCAATCTTTATTCCATCAAGGCAGTATGTAGTAGTCTTTTCAGGCCTTGAAGCTTTCTCAGAATACAATGTATCCCTTTCAGGGACTATAAGGCCATACTGCACGAAAATATGCCCAATGGCAAATGCTGGCAGCGTAAATTCTATAGGTGTAAATACTATACATGTAATAGGCATAGGAGAGACGGCCGTAAATATTTCAACATCCTCCCTTTCTGTAAATACTCTTGGCAATTATCCAGTGCGTATTAATTCTTCAAATACTACTTCTGCAGGCGCTCTGCCAAGTTTTATTTTGTATGTACATACATACAAAATAGTAACAACAGGAGCCAATAATTCAATAGTAAATGTCACACTGACAGCAGCATAATCAAATGGCAGAAATCAGAAATTTATGTAAATTCAAGACCTTAATATAGTAGATAAAGTAAAAAAAATAAAACAAAAGAATATAAAAATATAGAGCATATTTAATATTGTATATTTAGTACAATATACCTAAAAGTTATCAGATAATTACCATGTCTGATAAATTTTATAAAATTATAAAAGGCTAATCAAAAATTATATTTGGTGAAATTATGGAAGTATTTGTAGATAAACCAAAGTGCACAGGATGCGATCATTGCAAAGATGTATGTCCTGTTGCTGTATTTGAAATGTATGACAAAAATGCGCCTGAAGTGAACAATGATGTAGCGCCGGATGACATGAAATGGAAAGGAGTAGATGATCCTAATGTATTTAAGGAATGGAATGGCGTAAATGACGGTCATGACCACTTCAAGAAAAAGTCAGTGGCAATAAATGGGCCTTCATGCATACTATGCCAGGCATGCCTGATTGAGTGCGAGGGAGAATGCATCCATATAAAGGACGACAGCGGAACAACATATCAATCAGTATACAAGTGAAGCTAGGATCAGTTAAAATTAAATATCAAAACACCAGAAAAGATACATTGTATTATTATATTATTAATTTGCCCTTTTTTATTTTGGGTTTTTTTAAAAAATTGCTCTTGCAATTTTTCTATTTTTATTTTGAATTTGCTTGTTGCAACAGTACTTTAAGCACTTACATTATACAGAGATGAAAACATGTTCGAATATACAGATAAGCCTTTTAGCGATGCAGAGAGCCTTGCGCCTCTAAACAAATATGTCAGGCAATGGTTTAATGAGAACTTCAGTGAGTTAACGCTGCCTCAGAAGTTCGCATTCAAATTCATAGCAAACGGCAAAAACCTGCTTGTGACTGCGCCGACAGGAAGCGGAAAGACTCTTTCAAGTTTCTTGTCAATAATAAATGCCCTCTTCAACTATTCTCTTGAGGGATCTCTTGAAAATAAGATATACTGCATATATGTATCCCCGCTTCGTGCATTGAATAATGACATATACAGAAACCTAAAGCTGCCTCTTGATAAGATCTATGATATAATAGTTAAGGAAAAGGGCATTGATATAATAAAGGATAATATACAAAAAGTTACAATAGGCATACGTACAGGCGATACTGAGCAGAGTGAGAGGGCCAAACAATTAAAGAATCCCCCGAATATACTTGTTACGACTCCAGAAAGCCTTGCAATAATGCTGAGCTCTGAGAAATTTTCAGAAAATTTCAGATCTGTGCAATATATAATAATAGACGAGGTTCATGAACTTGCAAACAACAAGAGGGGCATGCATCTTGCGCTCAGCGTTGAGAGGCTCGCAAGAATCGCAGAGCACAGGCTTGTCAGAATAGGCATGAGCGCGACATTATATCCGCTTGAGGAAGCTGCAAAGTTCCTTGTAGGCTATGAGAAAGGCAAGCCGCGGGATTGCATCATCGTGGATGCTTCATGGAGCAAAAAGTTTGACTTGAAATTAATGGCTCCTGTGCAGGATCTTATATACAGCAATGATGCATTGATAGAGAACGAAACATACAAGATACTAGATTCTGTAATAAAACACAATAAAACAACATTAATATTCACAAATACCAGGAGCAACACCGAGCGTGTAATATTCAATCTGAAGAAAAGATTCAACTATGATCTGGACATAGCTGCTCATCATGGCTCTCTTTCCAGGGAGTCAAGGCTCAGCGTTGAGGAAATGCTGAAGAAAGGGGATCTCAAATGCGTTGTAAGTTCAACCAGCTTGGAGCTTGGGGTTGATATAGGCACGATAAACAACGTGGTTCAGCTGGGCTCGCCGAAAAGCGTGACAAGGCTTATTCAGAGGATAGGCAGGTCAGGCCATTCATTCAAGGATACTGCAAGAGGAGAGATAATAGTCCTTGACCGGGACGACCTTGTGGAGTGCGCAATAATGATAGACTCCCTCAAGTCAAAAAGCCTTGACGCATTCAGGGTTCCCCAGAATCCACTAGATGTACTTGCCCAGCACATACTAGGCATGTCCCTAACCTCCCAATGGAGCATAGATGATGCATATAACCTTGTAGTGCAGGCATATCCTTTCCATGCGCTGCCAAGGGCAGACTTTGACTCTGTGCTGGATTACCTAGCTGGAAACTACGTAGAGCTTGAAAGCAGAAAGGTCTATAGCAAGATTTGGCTTGACAAGTCAGGAGGTACATTTTCGCGGAGAGGGAATGCAAAGCTTATATTTATGCTTAATCAAGGCACAATTCCTGATGAGGCATCAATAAATGTAATTGCAGGAAGGAAGCACATTGGCAGCATACAAGAAGAATTCTTTGAGAAACTCAAGCCCAATGATATTTTTGCACTCGGAGGGCATTTATACAGATTTGAGTCGTCTAATGGCATGAACTGCTATGTCTCGCTAGCAGATGCAGCTGCGCCTACGATTCCACCATGGTTTTCTGAGCAGTTACCTCTTTCATATGAACTTGCAATGAATATAAATAAATTTAGAAGACAGATGCTGGATGCAATCATAAAGGACAGAGAAAGCATAGGTGCAAACATAAAAAAACTTAAGAAAGGCGAAAAGATAGATGCAGTACTAAAATCAATGGGTGTTGATCAGGCTTCTTCAAATGTTATATTTTCATATTTCATGGAGCAGTTCCTGTTTGCAGGCACTATACCTAATGATAAGATTTTACTTATAGAACAGACATACGATGCTACTCAAGAAGTGAACTTGATCATATTCCATTCCCTTTATGGGAGAAGGATAAATGATGCATTGTCAAGGCTTTTCGCGATAGAGCTTAGCAATAGGTTTGATACAGATGTAGGTATAATGATTAATGACAATGGATTTATACTAAAACCAGATCAAAAAATAGACTTTACACTAAAGACAAATTACAATATAGTGGATGCGCTCCACTCAAAAGACATAGAGGAAATGATGAAGGAAAACCTTAAGCGCACAGAACTTTTAAAGAACAGATTTAGGCATGTAGCAGTTAGAAGCTTCATGATACTCAAAAGATATAAGTCGTTCAAAATGACAGTTAATAAGCAGCAGATGAGCTCTAGAATGCTGCTAAAGGTTGTTGAAGAAATGGATCAAAATTTTCCTGTCCTTAAGGAAACCTATAGGGAGATATTTAATGAAGTAATGGACTTAACTAATGCAAGGGAAATAATAAGTAAAATAAAAAACAAGGAAATAGAATGTAAGTTTATATCTACACCAGTGCCATCCCCTTTCGCGCATACAATAGTGAGCTTCGGGTATGAAGATATACTTGTTATGAAGCACAAAAGAGATTATCTTAGGCATCTCCACCAGCTTGTGATTGAAAAGATAAATGAAAATAATGACCATGCATGAAAAATGGCGTTGCAAATAAACAATAATGAATTTTATGAAGCTAACAAATGATATATATCTTATAGATGGGCTTCCAATTGCATATATAAAATCAATAAGTGCAATTGCAATCTCTGATCTTCATCTTGGCTATGAGGGCATAGCTGCAAAGGCTGGCGTGTACGCACCAAAATCAAACTTGAAAAAAATAAAAGAGATGGTAGGAGATGCATTGGGAAAAACAGGTGCCAGTACTATAATAGTTACTGGTGATATAAAAAATGAATTCTCATCAGTTGACATCGACGAATATAGCGAGATGTTAGAATTTGTTAAATTTGCAAAGCGAAAAAATACCCGCCTAATTCTGATAAAAGGCAATCATGATAATTTTGTAGACAGATACAAAACTCTGTTTGATATTGAGATATTTGCCCAGGAAATGCAGAAGGGAAAATACCTTTTCTTTCATGGGGAAGAGATGCCAAAGAGCATTTCAAAAAGGGTTAAAGGCAATAATATATCTGAAAAAGTAGAGATGCTTATAATGGGCCATGAGCACCCTGCAATATCCCTTATCAGCAGAATAAGAAGGAAAGAAAAACTGAAATGCTTTTTGTTCGGAGAATACAGAGGAAAACAGTTGCTTGTGTTGCCTGCAATAAACTATCTTATGCAGGGTACTGATATAAACCTTGAACCAAAGTCAAGGTTGCTTTCACCGATACTAAAAAAAGCAGACATAAACAGATTTAGGGCAATAGCAGTAGGTTATGGGGAAACATTGGATTTTGGCAGGATTTTAGACCTGCGGTAAATTCATATTAACTTATTATTTTTGTAGATAGTATAGTCGATTTTCTGTACAATATAGGATATTGCCTGTATTTTAATGAAACTTTTATAAAAATTATAAAAAGTTCCATTTTGCAATTAAGCAGGTAGTGTTTGATGAATCAAAGCTTGCCTGCGTCTTTATTTATATCTATATCAAGTGGTTTGTCTCCTGGTTTCCAATTCGCCGGAATCACGCAAGCATGCCCTGCTGGAGTAGGATTGTCCTGCATGAATTTTAAACCCATGAATGATGAGAATATATGGTCAACATCTTTGCCAAGCCCATCATTGTAAATAGCAAAATATTGCAATCTTTGCTCTGGGTCTATTATTACTAAACCTCTTCTTGCCGCACCACTTTCCCTGTTTAAGAATCCATATTCCTCTGTTATTTTTTTTGTGAAATCATCAATAAGAGGAATCTTGCTTTTTGATGCTCTTGGGGATGTCTCACTCCAAACTTTGTGGGAAAATATACTATCAGTGCTTATGCCAAATACATATGCATTATTTTTTATAAAATCATCATATTTTTTTGTTAATGCTTCTACATCTGTCGCGCAGACAAATGTAAAGTCTCCAGGGTAAAAAGTTAATATAACCCACTTGCCTTTGTAATCATCGAGAGAAAAATCTTTCATTTCTTTTTCTTCAGGGAAATATGCCTTTGTTTTTATTTCAGGAACTTTCTCATTTACTTCTAATTGCATTTTATCACCTTAATTTTATTAATTATAAAAATAGAATTTATAATTAGTAATAAATTAAAAAAATTAATAAACATATTGCTTAATTGGTAATAGTTTAAGAGTATTTATATAGATTTTCTCGATAATATTATTAATTATTATTATATCTCATTATTCCCTCTCTAATAAATTCAATCAGATTGTTACTTTTATGTATCTCTATCAATATAATAGACATCATTATTTCTTTTGAATGAATGCCTAATTCGCTTCTATGACAACCCGATATTTTTCAGGATAATACTATTTTCTGATATCCTGCTGGCTTCCTTAAGAATATTATCTAAGTCTTTTTCTAAATCTTCTGATGGTTTTTGGCATATATTCCAGTGTGAAAATTCATATTCAATAATTGATGAAATATTTATACATATACAAATATTTTTTCAAAAAGGATTGGCGATTTTTACTGTTTCACCTGCTTTTCCAATTAATGCTTCTGCAATTACCAAAAGCAATGAATCTCGTGTATATTCCTTTTTATCTCCAGGTTCATCACCTATCATACCATGAGGTCCGAAAAGTACATGTTTAAGTGTGTTTTCTATGACTTGTTTTGCTTCTTGATGGTTACCAAGAGAGGAAAGTGTAATTGAGTAAAGAAGATTGTTAAAGGTAAATTCATGTTCACCCCCAGGTTTATGACCTATCATGCCATAGCGCCCGAAAGGGATATGGTTGAGTGTATTTTCCAGGACCTCTTTTGCTTTTTGGGTATCCCCAAGGGAGGAAAGTGCTATTGAATAAAGAAGATTGTTATAGGTAAATTCATGTTCACCCTCAGGTTTATAACCTATCATACCATGGTTCCCGAAAGGGACATGTTTAAGTGTGTTTTCTATGACTTGTTTTGCTTCTTGTATGTCGCCAGTATTGGAAAGTGTGATAGAGTAAAGGAGATTTTTTTTTGTATATTCCTTTTTATCTCCAGGTTCAACACCTATCATTCCATGAGGTCCGAGAGGGACATTTTTGAGTGTATTTTCCAGGACCTCTTTTGCTTTTTGGGTATCCCCAAGGGAGGAAAGTGCTACTGAGTAGAAAAGATTGTTATAGGTAAATTCCCTTTTATCGTCAGGTCTATAACCCATCATCCCATGCTTTCCGAATCCAACAATCTTTTCCAGCTCTTCCAACCTTTTCTTTGCAGATTCAATGTATTTTTCGTCTTTTTCTTGTTCATTTTTTCTTAAAGAATTTTTTATATCATTATTGTCCTTATTTTCTTTTGGCAGCAGCCCTGCCTCTGCTGCTTCTTTAAGTATCTGCTCTTTTATTTTATCTGGATATATTGATTTAATTTCTATGTTTTGCTTTAATTTATTTTGATGCTTTTTAGAGTCCTGAGATTTAAATCCTCCTATCTCATTACCAAATATTCCCATTTTATCATTTTTTGTATTAAACTTAAAAAAATTATTTTGTTTGTTACCATCTAAGTTTTGGTCTTGATTCTTCATAAGATGATTTTACATTGTTTAAAATTATATTTG
>JAJYYU010000020.1 GCA_021800515.1 Microcaldota archaeon | reverse complement strand
TCAGCACACGGTATTTTATCTCGCATCTTGTCTGCGAGTATATTTTCAAGTATTTCTTATCATTTTCTATCTCTTTTGCAAACCTGTTTAGAATTTGCATTGAGAGTTTATTGTTTCCTTCTTTATATGATTTTATTGACTTTTCGAGAAGAAGGTTGTAGAATTCTTTTGAAAGTGTGAGCTGTAATTCTATCTCTGACTGTCGTTTTGCATCAGGATAGATCCTGAATTTATAAGCTTTTGTTAGCTCCATTACAGCCCCTTTGTTTATATACACTTTTCAAACTTTTATACCTTCTATTTTACGGTTCGCTTTCATCCCACTGCTAAAGCATGTGGGATTTCCCGCTCACTTTGTTAACCTATTTATTTCTCTACCCAATCACACAGCAAGCATTAATCATTTGCTTTCATTTGACTTTATTACATATCTTGAGAGGATTTTTGATACATAGTCAAGTACCCTCTTGATTTCAGGTTCAGTCTTTGCTCCAGTGCATATCATTTTTCCATTTTTGAATATTATAAGCACTGACTTTGGATCCTGTATCCTAAATATAGCTCCTGGAAACTGCTCTGGCTCATAATCTACTGCTTTTACATTATCAGACAAAGCATAAAGGTCTATTGTTGCGTGCAAATCCGCGCTGACAACAAGATTTTGTATTTTAATGACAGGCATTGTAAGCTTTTTGATTGGTTTTGGCATGAATACACCTAAAAGTTAAAATAACTAATACAATAAAAGAATTTAAATATTCATTTTTATTATTTATGGTGTAAATTTGAAAAGAGTCATTGTTGTTGGTGCTGGAGTCGCAGGCATGTCATTCGCAATGCAGCTGTGTAAACATGGAATACCCTGCGAGATTTATGATTCAAGGCAAAATGTGTCTGAAAATGCAGAAAGGGCTTCTGGCATACTATCAAAAAAAGGCCTGGAAAAAGCAGGCATTAAATACAATAACAGTATTGAGAATAACTTAATAGGAGGGATTGTGCATGCAGGAGGCAGGGAGCTTAAGCTGAGGAAAAACCGCACAGTCGCATATATAATAGATAGGAGAAAACTCGCAGAAGATATGTACAATGAGCTGCGCACAGGGAAATGCGCAAAATTCAGATTCCTGAAGAGGCTTACTCGCACAGAACTTTTAGAATTTGGTAAGGACAATAATAATATAATAATAGGTGCTGATGGCGCAGTCTCTGCTGTGGCATCCTCATTCGGATTTCCTAAAATTGAGAGATATATCCTGACATACAAAGCAGTGTACTCTAAAATTAAGATAAAAGATGTACATTATGTACATCTATTTTTTGACAATAACACTACACCAGGGTTTTTTGGATGGGCTGCACCGCATTCTGAATCAAGTGTTGAAATTGGAATAGGTATAGAAAGCAGCAGAAAAACAAACAGCAGGCTTGCCTTCAGGAAATTTGTTGAAACACCAATAATCAAAGCAATGGTAAAGGATGCAAAATACGAATACGAACATGCAAGCATCATACCTGTAAACATAAGAAAGAGAACTGCTGCTGGAAATGTGCTGCTCATCGGAGATGCTGCAGGGCAGGTAAAGGCGACAACAGGTGGAGGAATAATTTTCGGATCACTTTGTGCAAAGATTGCAGCAGATATTGTCTATAAACACATAACCAGTAATGCACCATTGCAGGAATATGAAAAACATTGGAGAAAGAGATATGCAAAGGATCTCAAAGCGCATATGATAGCCCACAAATTTTATTCAAAGCTTACAGGCAAGCAATTCGGTTTTTTGCTTTGGGCTGCAAATAGCATTGGCATAGACAGCCTACTATCAAAATATGGAGATATGGATAGCTGGCTTAGCACAATAAATAATACCTTGCTTAGAAAAAAATATTAATTTAAAGGTGCGCCTTTTTTATCTATTGCTTGTAAAAAGCATAAACTCGCTGCTGGCGCGCTCTACAAGAATTCTTGAAACATCCTGTTTTTTCCTTAGATCTGAAATAAGGGCAGAAGAAAACCTAAGGGACCTTGTCAGATCATATATCTGCGTCATCATGTTAAGATACTCCTCTGCTTCTTTTATTTTATTCTTTCTTAAAGACTCTATAAATTCTCTATTAAGCTCTCCGACAAGGTCAAGAATGCCTAAAAGATATGCTTCTGGTTTTATTCTAAATGAAGAATTAGACAGGAATTTATTATTTATTTTTATCTCAAATAGAAGCCTTGCCTCTGCATATTCCTGATATGCCTGTAATGTGTAATATTCCATTCCTTTATCGATCTTCTGCAGATTCTGCACCTGTGCTTGCAAGGATTTTAAAGAAGTTTTAATCTCTTTTTCCGAACTGCTTCCAATATTATGTAGCATTGTAATCAATTCGCCAGAATGTCTTATCACTTCATTTGATTTAAGTAGGATTTTATCGAAGTTCGCCTGCTTTTTTACAAGCAACTTCCTTATATTATCAATATCGCGTTTTAAAGTTGTAAATAAAATCATTTTAGCACCTGACATATTATTGTTCGTGGAATATTATAAATGTATGCAAATTCATAAAGCAGCTTAGGGGATTAAATGCAATTAACACACTGAAAAATATATATATTGATAAACATAAGGCATAGAAATATATTTAATTATTTAAATATAAAATTTAACTGCCAGGAGTCAGAGGAAAATTATACCACTGGAACTGGTCTAATATTATAGGTGGATTTTTTGGCAATTAAAAATAAAGGCACTGTAAACAGCAAAACTAAAATAAATAAAACAATTAGGCATACTCAGACACATAGAATGATGCAACCTAATACCTGGCACGATGAGGAGTTAATAAAATATGGCATGCTTAAAAAAATAAATTATTCATTGATTGCAGTAGTTATTATTTTGGCAGCATTGTACCTCCAACCCTATGTGTTAAATTATGGCAAGCCACATTTTGGGAACAGCATAGCAAATATAGACATGCAGTTAAGCCCATCAAATCTTGCAATAATAAACAATGCTTCAAACAATAATTTTGAGATTGCAGGAGAAATGTTAATAAACCAGACGCTAAAAGACCCTGTGCTGCCATTTCCTGCAAATAAGACAAACCAGTACCCTGAATTCATAGTAAACGGAAAGCCTAGCGTAATATATATTGGTGCAATAAGCTGCGTCTATTGCGCAGAAAATAGATGGGCAATGGCATTGGCCTTGTCAAGATTTGGTTCTTTCAATAAACTGTTCTACGGCTACAGCGCATTTGGCGATGGAGATGTGCCCACATTATATTGGAATGACTACAATTATACTACTAATAAAGGAATAGGTTATTCTAATTATTATTCAAGCAACTATATCAATTTTATATCAGCTGATTCTGAAAGCAATATAACACAAGGATTTACAATGCAACCTCTCTCTGACTTTATAGCGTCTGCGCCAAATGAGACATACCTGAAGGCATTTGAATTCATGAATTCTACAAATGAATTTCAAGGTACCCCATTCACATTTTGGGGCACAACACTAGAAACAGGCGCAGATGGTATAGTATTTGGCAACTCCACACCTACTTCTAACAAGCTTGACATTACATATATGACACACCAACAGGTACTTGACCAACTAAAGAATTTCAATGACCAGTTTGCATATGGGGAATATGCAGCAGCAGATGTTTACATAGCATATACCTGCCCAAGCATTAACAATTCTGCTCCAGTCTGCACATTGCCTGCAATTAAGAAGCTTGAGATTCTCATGAATGTAGCAAAGTAAGGAATAGAAGCTTGAATTTGTAAACATTGGGCTTTTTGCTAAATGCTGCATTTGCAAAATCAAATAATCAAACAGCTCATACGGGCTCGGGGGGATTCGGACCCCCGACCTACTGGTTAAGAGCCAGCCGCTCTAACCAGGCTGAGCTACGAGCCCATGTAAAAAAGCGCTTAAATTATATCTATCTTTTAGACACAGATATTATTTAAAACTTAATATTTTATTAAGCATTTCGCCTATTCTCTTTGCATTTTTTGAGTCGCATGCGACTATTAGCTTTGATCTGTTTTTTAAAGTATCTTGCAGTGTGCTTATTAATGGAGAAACTTCATTAAGGGTGCCAACCAATTTGCCGCTTCTGTCAAGCACTGATATTTTATCATCCTCTGGTTTAAAATGAGACATGCTTATCACATAGTCATCTTCTCCGAGGCCGAATTTTTCCAGCTCTTCAGAGATATATTTTTCATTGACATTGATTTCGGAATTGTCAAATTCTTTGTAAAACGCCCGCTTGTACAGCCTGCGTTCATTTATCCTTTTCACCAAGTCATTGTCTGGCATGCTAAGCAGCAAATTAAATAGCATACTATCAGTAAATGTCTTTGCTTCATTAATATCAATAAGATTATCCTCAATGGCATGTATAAGTGCTTTAGCGAACATCTGGTCTATTATAAGCGTTGTATGATGCAGGTAGACTGAAGAAAACATAAAATAACGTGCCATCAACATTGATTCCGCACCAACTATGCCTCCTTCATAAACTGCAATATTGCGTTTGAAAATTGTAAGCTTTGACTTTATGCGGTTGTAGTCGATTACACCATATGCCACACCTGTGTATCTTGAATCCCTCATTAAGTAATCTATTCTATCAGCGCCTATGGACCCGGATATTACAATGCCTTTTGACTTGCCGCTCATAAAATTAAGAACCTTATGAAGAGACATACCAGAATCTGATATAATATCACTTATTTCTGTACTTTTGATTAACTGTTTTCCGATCTCTTCATGGTTTGTATGTAAGTATTTTTTAAGCACAAAATCAAACTGATGGGAAAATGGCCCATGTCCAATGTCATGGAGTAGTGCTGCACAGTTTAGTTCTTCTATATTTTCATGAAAAATATTTTTTGAAATCTCCTTTGTAATGTGCATTGCGCCCAACGAGTGCTCAAATCTCGTATTATTTGCACCTGGATATACAAGATATGAAAATCCTAGTTGTTTTATATAGTGCAGTCTCTGCATCTGGCTTGTTTCAATAATCTTTAGTTCTGCTGGGGAAATTTCAATTGCCCCGAGAATTGGATCCCTTATATGCATTTTATCTAATATAAAATTCAAAAATCAAAAATTTATGTATTATGCAATATTATGGTATATGAAATAGTGCTTGCATGCAGCAATGTAGAAATGTGGCAATTTGCAGCAAATTAAAAACCTTTAAAAGCTTTGCTATTTAAATAATATATATAAATAAAAAAATAGTTGATGAATAAATAGTTGATAGATATGAGTAACTTAACAAAAGTTTTGCCTTACTGGTTTTTATTGTTTACAATAGGATTCGGTTGGTTTATTTTAGCGCCACTGCTACCTGCTCTTGGTAGCTTATTTGGAGTACCAATAGCTTCAATTTTACTTATAGTATCTACATATGGATACACAATGGTAGTGCTGGGCCTGCTTGCAGGATATATTTCTGCTAAATTCACAGTAAAAGCAGCGCTGTATTCAGCTGCAATAATTTCAGTGATAGGTCTTGCTGGAAGGGCATTATCTCCTTCGTATATTTCATTTCTCCTATTTGGAATCATCGCGGCAATAGCCTATCCTTTGGCAATGGCACCTGTCGGTGCAATATCCGAATCAATTTTTAAAGAGAAATCACATACTATAATAGGTGTAAGCGTTGGATTGCTGTTTGTTGGAATGGCATTCGGCGCATTCTTTGGGCCTGGATTATTCAAATCAATCGGACTAAACAGCACGCTTTGGGTTACAGTTCTGCTTGCGCTGATTGCTTTATTGTGGATTGCATTTGGAATACGAGATTATCCTATAAATTACAAAGGTAAGTCGCTTAAGGGCGTATTCAAAATAGGCATGATCAAAAACTGGTATGTCGGGCTTTCAATCGCCTCAATGTCTGTGATGTTTGGGGGGATAGCCTCAACAGTACTACTGTTACACAAATTCAGCCTTGATTCTGCATTGGGCTGGGGAGGACTCGTCGGGGGATTAGCATTTCTCGGATCAGGATTAGGTGCAATAATATTACCTTCACTTTTTGAGAAATATAAAAAATTCAAGCTTGGCTTAGTGCTGACAGGAATCTTGATGTTCATATCTGCAGCAGTTATGGTCATAAGCTTATCTTACACAACGCTATTGCTTTACATAGTACTAGGATTTTTCTTCTTCGGATTCTTTGGAAACGCATATTGGTCAATGGCAATGACATCAACAACAAATTATGTATCAGATCCTGCACAGGCAGGGTTTGCGACTTCGATGTATAGCGTAATAACCAACCTGGGCGTTGCACTGATTCCTGTATTTCTGGGAGTAGAATTTGCATCTTTTGCAACAATAAGCATAGGTGTCGCAGTAGTGCTTGTAATAGAATTTATATCAATGCTCATTGCGCCTACATTGCTTGCAAATAGGATAGAGAAAAAAGCTGCGAAGGCAAGTACAGCAAAAAGCAAAAAAAAGAGGAAATCCAACAAATAACAGAGGTAGGATTATTTATTTTTTATGGCAGCTGATGCTGCCTGTTTCATTATTTTATAGCTTATTTTTAGGTTTGTAAATAAATTAAATGCAGCAATGCCTTGGAATACAAGAAGTTCGATGCCACTTATTGTTTTGCAACCTACTTCATTTGCCTCTTTAATAAGTCTATTATTTAATGGGCTATAATTTGCATCGAATACAACCATGTTTTTATTTAGAATTCGCTTTGGAACAGGAGTAAACCTATCATTTTCAAGTGTTATATTTGTTGCATTTATTATGATATCTGAGCCTGCAAGGACTGATTCTGCTTTTTTTGAGTAGAGCTTATAAATAGGAATTTCTTTGCCTGCAAAATGGGTTTCGGCATTCTGCTTAAGCAGATTTGCATGTTTGAGAGTCCTGTTTATTATATTGATTTTTGAAACATTTGCAAAGTAAATCAAAGAAAATACAAATGCTTTTGCTGCGCCTCCTGCACCAATTATTGAAATATTCTTTGATTTTAAACTTATCCTTTGGCTTTTCAATGCATTGATAAACCCTATTGCATCTGTATTATAGCCATAGAGGACATTATTTTTATTAACAACAGTATTTACTGCTCCAAGCATTTTTGCAAAATGATCTATATTATCAAGATATTTTATTACTTTTTCTTTATGAGGGCTTGTCAGAGTCATGCCTTTTATACCATATGCCTTGATGCCTTTAATCGCATTTTCAAGATCCTTTGCATCTACATCAAATGCAAGAAAAACTGCATCAATAGACTTCGCATTGAATCCAGCATTTTGGATTGCAGGAGAAAGAGAATGATGTGCAGGCATTCCTATTATACAATACAAGCCTGTCTTGTTCCCAGAGATATTAATCATTATTTTATCACTTTATGGTTTGTAAACCATTAATATTATTTATATTATGGCGCCATAGGCTTTCAGTAAAGCCTGAAGCTCTTTTATGTTGACTTCTTTTGCAGGAATATTGTTTTTTATCGTCAACATTGATGCAAAGGCTGCTGCCTGGCCCATTGACATTGCAGTCCCTGTAACTCTTACACTTGCCTGAGCCTCAAATTCACTGCTTATGCAGCGTCCTATAGCAAAAAGATTAGTTATACCTTTTACAACAATAGCTCTATAAGGTATTTCATACCAGGAATCATCGCCCCCGTTTAAATGAATATAATAGACGCCCTTATCAGGATCATGCACTTCTATAGGATGGCCGCACCTTGCAATTACATCATCAAATCTCGCATTGTTCAGCACGTCATTTTTCGTAAGAACATATTCTCCTGTAGCTCGCCTTGTTTCCCGTAATCCTATAAATGATCCCGAGTCAATAAGATAAGAATTTTCAAATCCTGGTATTTCTTTAACTAAAAAATTCAATGATGATAAAATCTGCATGCGCGCATCAGAAGAGATCTTCGCAATCTCATTGCCATTGCTGAAATCAGCGACATTTACATGAGTCGCATTGCATACAAATTCTCCTGCTCTGCTCGTATTAAAAAGAAACTCTGCATTTGCATGTGGAAGATATAGCATATGCTCATTCTTAGCTTTCTCAACGAGCTCAGGCAATATACGTATTCTTGATAATCTCCCATCACTAATTACAGTTGCAATTTTAGTCGGATTAGTTTTTGAGAATTCAATTACTTTATCTTCATTTACATTTCCTATCCTAAATGGGATTGTTGCTTCCTGGTGTACACCTTTGTCATTTCCCATAAATGTATTTAATGATAATAAATATGCGATGTCTGCATCTCCACTAGAATCTATAAAGGCCTTTCCATAAATTAATTTTGTGCGGTTTTTACCTGTAATCTTAAGGCCCTTGATTGCAGTACCTACAGTCTCAACACCTGTGACTAAGCTATTATAAAATAAATCTATGTTAAGATCTGATGCCGTTTGTTCCAATACAATCTTCATTTCATCAGGTCTAAATGGAATGAAGTTGCCTACTTTTCCATTTGTGCCATTTGCATGTTTTAGCCTTTCGATTACTTTGTCTGCAATTCCTCCGACAATTTTAGTCTTTCCAGAATATGTATAAACGCCAAGTATTGAAAGGACATATCCATTTGTCCAATTGCCTCCAAGTATACTATGCCTCTCTATTATTGCAACTCTCATTTTTTGCTCTGCAGCTGTGAATGCAGCACCTATTCCTGCAGGCCCACCCCCTATTACGATAAGATCATATACATTTTCCATAAAATCTTTAATTATATTATAGATATTACAACTTATATTGTATAGGATAAATAAAAATATATATAATTTCATTAAGTAAGTACTTGGCAGGATTTCTTGTTTTTATCCTATTATTTTAGTATGATATTTAAATATAATTAATTAAAAATAAGGATATTATTGACGTTGTTTTTCTTCTTTTTTATGGAGATATTGATCTAGAATCTGTTAAAAAATATACAGAGATATATAATATAGATGAAAGAAAAGGCCCAATAGGTATGCTAGAATATCTTGACAAAGAGAAAGATATAGGATTTTATATCAGATAATAAAGAGGAATATATCCGCCTTAAAAAAGAATTAAAAAAGAAGATAAATTATATCTTCTATAAAAAATAGATATAAACTTGTTGTTGAAAAGAATTATAATTATAATTAGAGTAAGATAAAGCAGGCATTAAAATAATAATATCAGAAGAAGCAAGCAAAAAACAATAAAAAACTGAAAAGATCAACAGTAAGGAGAAGTTAAATAAAGATTAGTAACTGCAGGATTATAACAAAAATAAGATTTATAAAATATTTTAAATATATTGATTAGAATATAGTATTGTGATTTGATGGATAAACTGATTAATGCAACAAAAAAGGCATTAAGCATAATAATGCATCCTAATGCTGTAAAGGAACATAAAAACAGTATAGATGCAATTAAATTTTATTACACTGCAGCTGTAATTCCTGGAATAATTTCAATAATATTATCAGGGTTAGTCTTCTTGGCATTTGGGGCTACAAATTCAAATTTACTTTTTAGCAACTTGCCATCCAAAGCAAATTCTGCAATGCTATTTACAATTGGTGCATTGACCGGATTTCTATATATATTTATAATTACTCCACTTGGTGCAATGATGAGTTCAGTAATATACCAATTTTTTGCAAAAAATCTGTTTAAAATATGGACAAAAGAGATATCAAGAACTTTTACTGCTTCCCTTTATGCAAATTTTCTAGTAATATTCTTTATATGGATTACACTTATACCCCACACAAACGTTGCAGCAAGTATAGCAGACATTATAGTCATAATTTGGTCCTTCATAATGCTTATAACATTAATATCAAAGCAGCAGGAGATAAGTAAACTACGTGCAGTTGGAGGTATATTGCTATCAATAGTGATAATCACTTTAATCATATTTGGAATTGTAGTAGCAGGTACTGTAATAACAAAACTTTGATAATAAGATGATTGATAATATATGCGGATACAGTGCTAAATTAAAATACAAAAAAGGAGTTTATGATTGACCTTAAGGAAAATGAGAAAAAAGTATTGGGATATTGGAAAGAGAATAATATAAATAAAAAAGTAAGCAAGAAAAACATAGGCAAAAAGAAATTCTTTTTTCTTGAAGGCCCCCCTTATGCAAGTGGAGAATTTGCCGCACATCATATCTGGGTAGAAGTCACAAAGGATGCTATATTAAGATTCCAAAGATATAATGAGAGGAATGTGCATGATAGAGCAGGGTTTGATGTGCATGGTTTACCTATAGAGCACAAGACCGAAAAGGAGATGAAACTAGAGTCAAAGCAGGAAATAGAAACAAAGATAGGGGTTAGCAATTTTATAAATGAATGCAAGGCATATGCACAAAGACATGTAAAAAATGGAGTTATGGCATTTGAAAGATTCGGCGTATCGCTTGACTTTGAAAATATGTATCTTGCATATAATCCTGAATTTATGGAAAGTGCATGGAACATATTCAAAAAAATTTATGATTCTGGATTGGTATACAAAGACCTTGAGCCACTGGCATACTGCACCAAATGTGAGACAGTGCTTGCACAGGGGCCAGAGATAGAATATGAGGATGAGACAGATCCATCAATATTTGTTAAATTCCTGCTTAAGCGCACGAATCTGGACATAGACACAAGAAATACCTATCTTGTCATATGGACGACAACACCTTGGACGCTCGTATCAAACATGGCAATTGCAGCAAAAAGCGATGCAGAATATGTAGTTGTTAGTAGTGAAGATGAAAACTATATAGTAGCAAAAGACAGACTTGATAACTTCACAAAGGCTTGTGGAAAGAGCATTATTGTAAAATCTAATTTCTTAGGGAAGGAATTAGTTGGAACCACATATGAAAATCCTCTTGGAGAAATCCCTGAAATAAAAAATAAATTCTATAAAGTTGTTGCTGACAATGATTTTGTAGGCATGGATGAAGGGACAGGTCTTGTACATGTAGCACCAGGACATGGGCCTGAAGATTACAAACTTGCCAAAAAATACAAAATCCCTATATTTTCGCCTGTTGACGAGCATGGACTGTATACTTTAAAGAATTATAGCGGATTGAAGGTACCGAATGAGGCTAATAAGGTGATACTTTCTAAGCTGAAGGAAACCGGTGCGCTACTGTTTTCAGGGCATATTACTCACAGTTACCCTCATTGCTGGAGATGTGCAACAAAACTTATATTTAGGGCAACTGACCAGTGGTTTATTAACATACAAAAACTGAAAAAGAAAATGTTAAAGCAGAATGAGAAGATAGAGTGGTTTCCGGAATTCGCAAGAAACTGGTTCAATGATGCGATAGAAACCTCGCCTGACTGGTGCATCTCAAGACAGAGATATTGGGGCATACCTATACCAATATGGCAGTGCACCTCATGCAATGCCATAGAAGTAATAGGATCAAAGAAAGAGTTAATTGAAAGGATGATAGACAAAAAAGACATTTCAGATCTGCATAGACCTTATGTTGACGAGGTAAAAATAAAATGCGCAAAGTGCAATTCGAAGATGAACAGAATACAGGACATATTTGATGTATGGTATGATTCAGGGATTGCTCATACTGCAAGCCTAAGTGAAGAGGAGTTCAAAGTATATTTCCCAGCAGATTGGATAAGCGAAAGTGCAGATCAGATAAGAGGCTGGTTCAGTGCACTGCTGAAGACAAGCATTGCACTATACAACAAAACACCATATAAAAGAGTCAGTATAGGAGGTATGATAAAGGATGAAATTGGGCGTGAAATGCACAGACATCTTGGTAATTCAATGACAAGCACTGACCTGCTGCAATTCGCATCTGCAGATGGCTTTAGATTTTGGTGCCTTGGGCACCCAAGATGGCAGGAACTGAAGCTGAAGAAGCAGAGCATTGAGAAAGCAGATTCTGAAATAATAATGTTATATAATATAGCACAGCTTATAAAGGAGTTCAACATGCTGCTTGGTAATAATGCAGAAAATGCTAAGATAAAATTAAAAAACCCGAATTTTAAAAGCATGGAAAAGGCTGATGTCTGGATCGTATCCCGCTTGAATAGCATTATTACAAAAGTTACAAAAAGCATGGATAGTTATGCAATACATGAAGCAGTAAAAGAGCTTAGGGAATTCATTGTGGAAGACTTCAGCAGATTTTACTTAAAATTCGCAAAGCAGAGGGCATCAGAATCAAGAAAAAACATGAGGTCAGTGCTTGGAGTTTCATCATATGTTCTATATAACACCTTAATTATTTCATCAATAGCAATCCCATTTTCATGTGAATCAATATATCAGGACTTATTCGCAGAAAAAGAATCAATCTTCTTGAATAAATGGCCTAAACCAAATGCCAAACTTATAAACAGCAAGGTAGAAGAGGAATTTGAGCTTCTTAAGGATATTTCAAGCACAATTCTAAGCCTAAGGGAAAAAGAGCATATAAAACTTAAATGGCCACTGCAGGAGGCAGTAGTACAGACAGATAATGAGAATATTATAGAAACAATCGAAAGAGTGTCTAATTTAATAAGCCTTTATTCAAATGTAAAAAATATTAGGATAATAAAAACAGCGCTTAATAAAAAAACAATCAAGCCTATTTTTAATAAGCTTGGTCCTGAATTCAAGCAGAGTGCGCAGACGATTGCAAATGAGATTGTAAAACAGGATCCAAATATTATTGAACAGGAATTAGAGACACAGGGATATTATACGCTGAATACACCTGTAGGACATTTTAATCTAAATAAAGAGCATATAATTATAATTGAGGAGACAGCACTAGAAGAAGGTGCACCTTTTAAGCACGGTTTTATAAAAATAGATAAAAATATAAGCAAGGAACTTGAGCAAGAAATATTAATAAGGGAAATTATACGCACCGTGCAAGTAATAAGAAAAGAGCTCGGTCTGGTGAAAACAGACAAAATCAATGTGCATATAAAAGCAGACAATGAAGTTGAGAATGCAATAAAGTCTGATATTAATGATATAAAGCAGAAAACAAATGCAAAAAAAGCAGACTTCGAATTCAATACAGAAAAAGTAAAACTCGCGAAGAGCATAGAAGTGTTAAACAACGTGTTAGAGATAGGTGTTGAATAGCAATTTTATGACACGCTTCCAAATGTTATGCTTGGCATTGCTCCATTGGGCGGGTAGGCACGAGTGCGTGCCCACTGATAGGTAATAGACCCTGCATTAGCAGCTAAAAATGCAGATAAAGAAAGATAAGAAGATCCATAAGCTAAAGATGTTGATGATTCTGCGATAATTTGGGAATAGTCGAAGCTAGCAGATTCAGTGCCTGCAAATGGCCAAGCTAATGAATAGATTCCCTTATTATAAAATAATTTAGCATTACCAATTAGTAACTGTACATCATTTACTGTACTAAAAAATGAAAAATTACTACCCGGAATAACATTATTCCTTGCAGAAAAGGAATTGCAGCTATAATAGCCAGTACCAGAACATGTAGAACTGGGTGTTGTTGTTTCATAACCAAGTATAGGATCTGTGTTATCTACAGGGGCTGTTGAGACATATGTTTCCAATATAGAAGGAGAATATGTTAATGCGGACGGCAAAATAATACCTGCTTTAGATGTAGCTGCTGTAAATGTTAATCCATTATTTACATTATATGTTGGGCCACCGGTTATTGGACTGCTCCATTGAGATGAAAGTGCTGTCCCGACAAAATTATTGTAAAAGTTGAACACGCTCGCCCCGTCGTCGTATTCGGCATAGGTGCTGGAGAGCTGCGGTGCTTCGCCGATGCCACTTGTGCCAGAGCTTGAAAGGAGGTTGTTTGCTCCCGCAAATCCAAGATAAATAACTGTATTGCTATTCGCTGCTATGCTTTGGCTAAGCTTCAACCATGTGACAAGCTTGCCAGTGTTGTTGCTTTCAATCCAAGAAGGGATTATTGCTCCATTGGCATAGAAATACTCGAAGTTTGCAAAGTTGCTGTTATAAGTAAGATATGATGAGAAACTGCTTTCTGTAATATTTATCATCTGCTGGAAGCCAGTTCCTGTTGCCTGTGGAAAGTCAAATGTCACAGAAGGCATGACGCCATTGGGTGGGTAGACACGAATGCGAAGCCACTGAAATTCTATATTGTCTGTGGGGGTATAACCATAATCTCCAATACCTAAAAATCCATAAAAAGAGGAATAAGAGGATGCAATTACATTACTATTTGAAGAAATTCCATTTTGATAATCATAACTATACCATTGCGATCCAATACCAAGCCAGGCAAATGAAAATATACCTCCATAATTTACTGTAATTGAAGGTGTTGCAGGTACATAATTATCTCCATCGTTCCCATTAGTTGCATAAGCACCATTTAAAGGAGTTGGAGCGCCACCATTATAAAAATTATTTTCATAACTATCATATGGCGTATTTTGGTAACCTAAATTTGTTGTTGTACTCCAACCCATTCTTGCAGTTTGTGGTGTATTTATAGTAGTAGTGTATGCTTCAATAACATTAGGTTGTAAAATAGAATTTGTTAATATATATGCATAACCAGTATTAAGATTATT